>JANQPU010000315.1 GCA_028285315.1 Acaryochloris sp. IP29b_bin.176 | reverse complement strand
GATATTCGCTTCGCTATGTCAGTGGTCAGGTTACACTTTATCGCATATCCCAAACCTAACCATCACAATACTTTCAAGACTTGTGGGTAAGGCATAGTTGCTATATGGCTGATCTATCTTGCTATGAGTGCTGGTCAATGGCTAAACAGGAAAATAAGGATTCAGAGATGATTGTAATCTTGAAATTCATTCAGTTTGGTAAACCACATTTAGGCAATAGAACATAAGCTTTCAACCTAAAGTTTTGACATTAAATATATCCAATACTACTCATGATTTGAGGGGAGCAAACAAGTACTGAATACCATTATTCAGATTCAAGGTGAATCACTTGCTCAATAGTGACCCCGGCTCGACCGTGGCGAATATTATGACGTCCCCCCAATCCGTGAGCATGATGATGGAGTTTAATTTCAGCTTCTCGGGCATCTAAGACCCTCTGAATCACCCCTTGATAAGACTTGGTAAGCCGTTTCAGGATGGATGAGCTAATCACCCATTTTTCTTCAAACGTCCGGTTTGGAACACTGTTGTAGTCCATAATGGCGTTAATGGCCTGCGTGATTTTGGCCTCTGCCGCTGCAGAAGTATTCCCCCGACGCCTACCTCTCTTTTTTGGAGTCGACGGTTCAGTAGCCTGGGATGGGGATTTTGTGGAAGCTTTTGGAGATTCACTCTTCTGAGGTTGGGCATGACCATTGTTTTGGGCAACTTCATTTTGATCCGCTTCTAGGTCTGTACTCGGCTGAGAAGCCCCTTGCATTACTTGCACAAGCTGCGTCAACACAGTTGTTAAAGTATCTAATTTTTGATCGGTAGAGGTTGGGGCTTGGGGAACAGGCTCAGCCTTGTTTTGAGATGGGTCAATTTTAGGTACACCTTGATTGGATGCAGATTTAATAGGTGTAAGTTGCTGAGGAGGATTGGATTGGGGTGTTTCCAGTTCATGATCCAGATTTTCAAGAAATAGCAGGGCATAATGGGTGCGTTGTTCATAGTTAACACCCTCTTTGGTATAGCTGGTCCGTTCTGCGGTCTTGCCATCAATTAGGGGGAGTTGACCCGAGCGAATGGCTTCTGCGATCGCGCCCTTATACAGGGGTAAGTAATCCTCTGGATAGTAGTCCTGCTCCAGATCGGCAATCTCTTGCTGACAGAGAGCTCGAATGGCTTCAGGATCTCTGAGGGGTTGCAACGGTTCAATAAATAGGTTGGCAAGCTGCTCCAAGTCATCCGATGGGTCATGACTAGGCGTTCCGTCCTGTAGGGATTGCTCAATCCAGTCTAATAGCACAGACATCTTGTCTTGTTGAGTGCCCTGGGGCTCAAATTGGTCTAATACTTGGAGCCAGCGATCGCGGTCGTCTTGGTAGAGTCTCAGGGTCGAAATTTCGCGTTTGGGGCGTTGGCGTTTCACAGGTCGTATCATCGGTTGTCCTTCCCATTCGATAGCAGATTCTGGTTCAAGTTGGGGGGCAGCACTTTGAAACACTTGCAGTATCTGTACCCCTGGATCACGGAGTCGGATACCTTGGCGGCCATCAATATTCCCCTGACCATCGCCAATTTTGTAGTCGTTGTAGTGGCGAGTGGAGGCGAGGGAACGGCGTAGTGTCGTATCTTGCTCATTTTGAATGAGAAAGTGGCCTTGAATGGCCGCCATATATTCAATATCAGCCACGGTCGGTGGGGCATACCAATGAGTGGCGATCCGGGCATAGATCGTCCGAAACAAGTGTGTATAGAGATTACCCCGTCCGGCTCGCTGAGGAATCAGCTCTGCAAAATAGCGATCGCAGGCTTTGGCCACGGGGGGACTATATTTCCGATTGATCGTTTCCAGGTCCAAACCCACAGTATCGACCTTTTGTCTGAGAATTTCTAGGGCTGCGATCGCATGTTTAGCAGGGGCCAGCGTGGGTATTTCAAATTGGAGTTCCATCGCCTCTTTGCGACGCTTCAGTGCCCCAGTGAACCATACACTATAGGGAGAGGAATAGGTAAATTCAGCGGTTTGTAATAGTTCCGTGCAGCGACGTCCCGTCACTACGGCTAAACCGGCTGCAACTTCCGACCAGTCTCGACTATCCAGGAGCATCTTGGCACGATCAACAATGGCATCCGGCTGTTCAATCAAACCTTGTTGCTCATTACGAGCCGCAACTCTATCGTTAATCGATAAATTAATTTGAATCCATTCATCCCGTGAGAAGTTCATGGTCTCTACGACTACATGATCCTCGCCTAATTGCTGCTTCAGTGCCTGCCGCACTTCAGTCATCAAATTACGCTGTTGCTTCAGTTGTTTGAGGCCATGATCATGCCACTGCCGTTTCATCCAAGTCGACCATTGCTCAGCGATCTGACGATCTTGGGGAGTGTCACCGAGGGAGGCTACCGCAGGAAAGAATTGGTGGTCGTATAGTTTCTTGAGCCAACGCCGCATAGACTTGCAGGTTTCAGATTGCGATGATTATTACATACCGATTAGACAATTTCCCATTAGGTATAAAACCTTTGCAAAGGGAGGAATAGTGGCGCTTTCCTCAATGATCCACTGAGAGTGTCCCAGTCTATCTTCACAATTTCCTCATGATTACAAACTAAGCTCGGTAACTAACAGAATCATTTTCCCCAGCAATCATTTCTACAAAGCTTATGGCTGACTGTCCTTGCTGCTCGAATACATTGCTACGACAAATCCGCTTTGATAGAGTTAGCTGGTTCTGTCCTCATTGCTGGATAGACGTCCCTTCTATAAAATCAGAAACTTATCTAACTCCGAAAAAGCGCTCTAAACAACAAATTATTCACCAGTCTTTGACCTTGTCAAGACTGCATTTATCTAGATCTAAGAAATTAAGTTTTACTAGCTAAGTGCATACCCTAATTTTGGGTCGCTAGCCTAAAAATAAAGCCTTCTGTTTTTCACTAGATATGAAGTTGCGGTGACAGGTTAGCCCTTCTATTAACCTAATCGATCATCAAGCTACTGATTAGATGGCGATGGGATTTCCTCATCTCTTTCTAGCGTAACCTGTTGCCAAATAAACTGAGTCAAGCAGCACCACATTAGACCCAGTGTGGGTTTGATGATGACCCTGCATAGTGCGATGAGACAGAAGAAATGCAGTTAGAAACTAAGTAGAAAAGACTGAATCGAATACGCACGATTGCCCTTTAATTTTGAATTTGTCTGGAGGTTATTCTATGACAATTGCACTTGGACGTGCCCAAGAACGGGGTTGGTTTGATGTCCTCGACGATTGGCTGAAACGCGATCGCTTTGTCTTCATTGGTTGGTCAGGATTATTGCTATTCCCCTGTGCATTTCTCTCTATTGGCGGATGGTTTACAGGAACAACCTTTGTCACCTCTTGGTATACCCATGGTTTAGCAAGTTCTTACCTAGAAGGCTGTAACTTCCTAACAGCCGCCGTCTCTACCCCTGCCGAAAGTATGGGACATTCTTTACTATTGCTATGGGGGCCGGAAGCTCAGGGTGATTTTACCCGGTGGTGCCAATTGGGAGGCTTGTGGAACTTCGTGACGCTGCACGGTGTCTTTGGCCTCATTGGCTTTATGCTACGTCAATTCGAAATTGCCCGTTTGGTTAATGTGCGACCGTATAATGCCGTTGCCTTCAGTGGCCCCATCGCTGTTTTTGTTTCCGTCTTTTTGATGTATCCCTTGGGACAATCTAGCTGGTTTTTTGCGCCGAGTTGGGGCGTTGCCAGTATTTTCCGCTTCTTACTCTTTGTCCAAGGGTTTCATAATCTGACGCTCAACCCCTTTCATATGATGGGGGTTGCAGGTATTTTAGGGGGAGCACTCCTCTGCGCTATCCACGGGGCAACGGTAGAAAATACCTTGTTTGAAGATACCAAAGATGCCAATACCTTTAGTGGTTTTAGTCCAACTCAATCGGAAGAAACCTATTCGATGGTGACGGCGAATCGCTTTTGGTCCCAAATTTTTGGAATTGCATTTTCCAATAAGCGCTGGCTGCATTTCTTTATGCTATTTGTTCCAGTTACCGGGTTGTGGGCTTCAGCTATCGGCTTGGTGGGGATTGCACTCAACATGCGAGCTTACGATTTTGTCAGTCAAGAAATCCGGGCAGCAGAAGATCCAGAGTATGAAACGTTTTACACCAAGAACATCTTACTTAATGAAGGATTAAGGGCATGGATGGCCCCTCAAGATCAAATTCATGAGAACTTTGTGTTCCCAGAAGAGGTACTCCCGAGAGGAAATGCATTGTAATCAACTCCAGCATCGTCCGTAAGGCAGCCAAGCTCGGATCTTGAAATAGCTACCGGATAGATGAGCTCAGAGATAGGATGTAGAGGCAAGTTAGATGCAAAACTTGCCTCTTTTCTGATCAAGGGTGATTTTAACTCAGCTAACAATCGAACGGAAATCCTTGTTAGCAATGAGGTTGACAATATTCTCTCTTGGGATGATCCAATCACCGTCGAATTAGGCTAGATAGGTACTCCAGTGCTGAATCACCTCTGGTGAACCGTACCATTGGTAATCAGTATTTTGGGGGACTGCCTGGGTCGGATGGGGGGAATGCCAAACCTGATCAAAGGTGAGATTGACGGCTCCCGACAAATGAGCAGACATAATCGGTGTGACTCCATCTCCCCAACATTCTCCTTCCCCACAAGTGACTTTATAACTGCTGTAGGTAAACCATTGGCCCAGTCGCCAACTGCGCTGGCCATAGAGAGCTTTACCCGCAACACACACATACTTGACGTCAGAATGAAAAGCACCGGGATAGTTATCGTTCACAAAGTTCAGGTTACGCTGAGTCCAAGCTTCTTGACTAGTGTGAGGGGTGCCCAAGCTGATCAGGGTGTGGACTTTAGGTTGAGCTTGCCATACCTGACCATAATAGGGTTCTGACCCCATGTAAATGCGAGAGATCCATCCCCCCGCTGAGTGGCCGACAATATTGACTTGGGGCGCCTGAGTCCGCTCAAGAACCTGTTGAACAGTGTGATCAAGCTGTTGGAGAATAGGCGTGATTGGACGTCCGCCTAAGGTCACAAACCAGTCTTTGCGCTGCAGGGGAACGACAGTAGCTTCCGTTCCGATAGCATTGAGTTGGTGTTGGAGGTCTAGATAGTCTTTCGCAGGAGCAAGATATCCCGGCAGTATGACAGTAGGTAGCATTTATGAGTGTTTTCTACGAGGGGTTTGTAGCCACATCGTGAGGCCAGTGACGGCCAGCATGAGGAGGGCAAAGGTATTAATAAAAGGATAAATGGCTTCTAGTTTAAGGGGGCCGAAGTTGCCTTTATGGATATCTAGTAACCAGATAAAGTCACTATTCGCTTTGGTTAGGCTGGCAACTTGATAAAGGGATCCAGAGAGCGATGTGAGGATGATGGGCAAGACCCATATCGGCGCCATTCGATAATGCAGTCGTCTTATTTGGGCTTTACTGATAGCCATTGGAGCATTGAGCTTGAGGGTACTCATTTATTGTGACACTCATTCAGAACAGATCAATCTATCCTCTCCTGGATAATAAAATCTATCCTCTCCTGGATAATAAATAGTGACGGTAGAGATTTAATGAGCTATCTTGGATGAACTAATACAATTATCTATTAGTTTTGAGTTGTCGCGGGGAACTGCAAACCATCACCTTTTACCTCTATTTTTAGCTGTTATAGCTAAGCCTGAGAGGGGCGAGTTTTGCTATCACTCAAAACGAACATCTGTTGCTAAATAGGTCATTCTCCGATTGTTATTTTCAATCTGGAATGAGGATGGACTGGATTTTCTATGTCTTCTCAAATTTGAGTGTTGACCTAATGGTGTGGGGGGATTTTTACCGCATCGTAGGAGAAGCTACATGGATTGCAGGGTCAATTTGACCAATCGTGATATCAATAACATTATTGCTGTGCTGTATTTACAAACTCATTTAGAAGATGAAGTTGCCCTCAATCTAATTGACAAACTCAATAACGAGCTAGATCGCTGTATTACTGAGCAAAGTGGGAGCAGAACAATCCGCTCCCAAGAGTATTTACAAGCCAGACAACAGCTGACTCGACAGCTTTATTTTCAGCATCGTCGTCCTGAATCAGATGCTTAAAATATCGGGTTACAGTGCAAGATAGAGAGCATGACTTTGATGGTTTATCCATGCTGGGCAAATTTATTGTTTTTGAGGGCGGTGAGGGAGCGGGTAAAACGACCCAGCTCAACTTGGCTTGTGAATGGTTAGCACTGAGTGGTTGGACTGATCGGATCAAAAACCATATGCGGGCAGAGTATTCTCCTGTACTGGTGACCAGAGAGCCTGGGGGAACAATTTTAGGGACAGGAATCCGTAAATTCTTGTTGGATGTGACGGTGACCGAGAATGAATCGATTGATGAACGGGCAGAATTATTGCTGTTTGCAGCAGATCGTGCTCAACATGTTGCGAGTTGTCTTCTGCCGCATTTGCAACATGGGTCTTTAGTATTGTGCGATCGCTACACAGATTCGACGATTGCCTATCAAGGGTATGGCCGGGGATTAGACCTACATTTAATCCATCAACTCAATCAAATCGCTACGCAAGGATTAGAGAGTGACCTCACCTTTTGGTTAGATATAGATGCTGAATGTGGACTGGCCCGGACCCGTGAACGGGAACAGGATCCAGAGATTAAGGCAGATCGAATGGAGGCCAACGAAATTGCCTTTCATCAACGACTAAGGCAGGGATTTTCAGAGTTAGCTCGTCAGCATCCAGAGCGGATTGTTCGGATTGAAGCTCATCAATCGGATGCAGGGGTTGCCCAGCAAATTCAAGGGATTCTAGAACAGCGTCTCCAGGAATGGTATCCCTAATGTTTTCTGGGATTATTGGCCAGTCGGCAGCCATTGAGTATTTGAGTCGAGCGATCGCAACCCAACGGATTGCGCCAGCTTATCTGTTTGCTGGGCCTGAAGGCATTGGACGTAGCCTTGTTGCCGAGCAGTTCCTCAGTCTGCTTTTAGACCTCTCCCAAACGGATCAACGCACTCTCAAGAATCATCCTGATAGCCTATGGATTGCTCCCACCTATAAACACAAGAACAAGTTAATGACGGTGGTTCAGATGCAGAAACAAGACATCCCACTGCCTAGGAGTCATCCGCAAATTCGCCTGGTCCAAATTCGAGAAATGACGCAGTTTCTCAGCCAAGCCCCCTTGGAGGCTTCCCGTTTAGCGGTAGTCATCGAAGGGGCTGAAACGATGAATGAAGCTGCCGCCAATGCCCTCTTAAAAAGTTTAGAAGAGCCCGGACAGGCTACGTTAATTCTACTTTCACCTAATATTGATGCTTTGATACCCACGTTGGTATCGCGTTGTCAGCGCATCCCTTTCCGCCGACTGGCGTCAGATCAAATGGCGCAGGTCCTAAAGCGGACAGAATATTCCGAAATTTTGGACCATCCTCAGTTGCTCAAGATGGCCCAGGGAAGCCCTGGATGGGCGATCGCCCATTGGCAACAGCAACAATCTATCTCGCCAGATCTGTTACAAGCAGATTTAGGCCATCTCAATACCCCCTTAGCTTGTCTTGGACTGGCTCAAAAAATTGATCAAGCTTTGGACTTACCGTCTCAACTGTGGCTCTTAGACTACTATCAGCAGCTCTATTGGCGCACCTATGGTAATTCTGTCTTGCTCCATCTGTTTGAGAAAGCGAAGGAACAGCTTCGTCACTATGCCCAACCCCGATTAGTATGGGAAGTCACCCTGTTAACGCTCATTGAGCATCAGACTCACTCATCTTAACGGCAAGAAAGTGATGTCTGAGAGCTACAATTTCATTGAACCCAAGGCAAACACTTATCCTTGTTCCGTCTGCACATTCCTTTGAAGCAATCGCTGCGTGCTGGACTCCCCAAACCGCTTGAGTTGGTGATTGAGCTGCCAAGTTAGGCCAGCAATCATCCCCAAATGGAGCACAAACATTTGTAGTGCACTGATCACGGATATGTCCTTAATCACTGCAATGGAAAGGGGTGTGAGCAAAATCAGACTTGCCCCCCCTTGACCAGGGCCGACCCCAAAAATAATTAGTAATAATGTCGGTAGAATCATTGGCCCTACCAACGTAGCAGTGACCCATAAATTTCGATGGGAGATTGATCTAAGCAACATCACTTGATTGAACAAGGTAAAAATCAGAATCAAGGTGGAGTTGAAGAGAAGACCCATAACCCCAGCAACATGCTCCTGTTCTGGGAAAGACAACATCCAAGCCATTATCGGGATATCCGCAATAGCAAGATTAATGGCGATCGCAACCCAAGTCGGGCTATTATCTGCCCAAAGTAAATCGTTGACTCGCTGCATTCTGCCTTTTGCAGATCGATAATGGCCTCGGAATCGAGCCCAATCCTCTAGGGCCTGATGCTGAGGGAGTAACAACACTATCATTAACAGGAACCACAGAAAATGGGCCATGATCACCACTGCCATCTTGAGATCTAGGTTACCAGCGGCAGAGGATGGGGTAGCCATTGAGAACCCCAAGGAGCAGAGAATAAAACAAGCGGTTGCCCAGTAGCTTTGCTTTTTGCCCAGGAGTGACACTGTGGGGTTGCGAAATCGACGTGGTAGCGGTTGCCACAGCCACCAGGCCCACAGTCCGAAATTGGCTAGTGCAAACAACAACACCAAAAATCCGCTACTTCCTATCGGCACCGTAAACCACTGCCATGCAACAATATTGCGGTGATCAAAGGGTAGCGCCACAACATAGCGATTGACATCAAACGATCGGGCCACGTAAGGCAGCATCACTGATGGGGAAAAGGCAAAAAGCCAATCAGCAGAGCTTTTCGTTAAGGAGTTGTTTTTGAGCAGCAACAGAAGCATCAAAATGCCTGCGCTGCCCAACCAAGACTGAAAGCCATTTAACCAATTCCCCACAAGCCCAAGTAATAACGCCAGGCTGTAATAGAAAAGACAGCTTGCCAATAACAACAGATCAAAGCTGAAAATTTTGACGGCAGGAATTTGAGCCGCAAGCCCCGCAGCATAATGGAGTGGTAAGGCAAGAAGTACAGCTAAGTAGATCAAAAAAGGCACGCCGAGCATTTTGCCTAACAAAATTGTTTGAGCCGTTTGCGGGCTGAGACTAATAAAGGTCAACGTTCCCTGGCGATCTTCTCTGGACAAATCATTGATCAGCATGAAAGTGCCACCAACGACTAAACCAAACATCAGGAAGATACTACCCCAGGCAAACACTTGCAGCCACCACTCCGGCCAGTTCACCAAAATATAGTGAGTCCCAGTTTGGACACAGTCCTTACCCGTTTTCTGGTATTCAGCCGTTTCACAACGTCCTAGTCGGATATCTAAGGTTCGATATCGCCAAAAGAGAAAGAGTCCTTGACTTACTAGTGAGAACAGCACCGTAAGAAAGACACTTCGTAATTTTAAGCGACCTTGAATTTCCCGCATCAATTGCGGATTCCAGTCACCCAAGGTTTCTACCCCTCTACTCACTAGAGAGAATCGAACGTTGCCCATTTATGACACCTGCTTATGGTCTAGTTTGTCTAAAAAGATGGCTTCTAAATCTTCTTGAATACACTGAAAGTTATAGATAGGGATCTCGGCAGCGAGGAGCGATCGCAGCAAGGCAGCGGCTGCCTCTTGATTCCCCTGAAATTGAGCTTTGATCTGTTTTGTAGTCGGATCAACTTGCCAACTTTTTATATGAGGACATTGCCCTAAAAGTTGTTCCACTGGCTGCAAATCACCCAGGGTGGCAATCTGGATTTGTTGCTGGCTTAAGGCTTGGTAGAGCTGCTGAAGCGTGGTCTTTTCCACCAAATAGCCCAACTCCATAATGCCGACGGAGGTACAGATTTCTGCTAAATCGCTGAGAATATGGGAGGAAATGAGGATGGTCATACCTGCTTCTCGCAGAATATCGATCAATTCCCGGAACTGGACTCTGGCTAAGGGATCTAAGCCGGAGACGGGTTCATCTAAGAGCAGCAAAATGGGTTCATGGATAATGGTGCGAGCTAAACCCAATCGCTGCTTCATACCGCGCGATAAACTGGCGACGGAACTGCGTCGCTTATGGGTCAACTGCACCAACTCCAACACATCAAACAGGCGTTGTCGGCGACGAGGTTGGCGCAACTGGTATAGATGGGCAAAATAGTTAAGATATTCCCACACCGTTAAATCTTCATAGAGGGGGAAATCATCGGGTAGATAGCCAATCAGCCGTTTGAGATCCGCATTGGTTTGATTCCGCTCTAATAGCTGACCCCGAATATAGATATCACCAAGCGTGGGTTGTTCAGCCGTTGCCAACATCCGAATCAGGGTGGTTTTGCCTGCACCGTTCGGGCCAATCAATCCAAATACTTCCCCTGAGCCAATTTCTAAGTCTAAGTCGTTGACCGCAACGTGGCGACCAAATCGCTTCGTCAACCCCTGGGTGCGCACTGCTATTTCAGAGGGCATATTAATCTCAAACCATTCCGTAGGGTGATCTTAATCATCCTGGGTAGAATTATTTGTGATCTAGGTACATGAGTTATGTGAGAGTGATCCCAACCAGTCTATCCCATCGATTTAATGAGGACTGAGCAAGATGAATATCAATCCTCTCGGACAGGAGTTTTGACAAATCCTTATCGAAAAATGAGTCTCAATAGGCTGGTCAGTCATTACCACTCATCTTCATGGGCTGGATATTGTTCGGGGGATTCCCCATGCACCTCCAAGATCTCACCCACAGTTGCTTTTTTGCGCTTTGCTTTTTTCTTAGTTGGTTTACTCTGCGTTGGGTTGGGGGCCGGCTCGATCTTTTCGAGTTGAACTTGAAATCTCCAGCAATCCCCGAAATCAAAGAGATATTCCATTACGCTTCCTTCTGAAAGGGGTAGGCTACCAATCTTGACTTCATCCGTGTGGAGACTCTCCTCAGCAGAAAAGAACCCTCCATCAGCGTAGGGATGTAAAACTTCCACTTTTCGACCCATTTCATTGGTATAGGTGAAGGAATCTAGATGATCAGAGTCAAACTCAACGGAAGAGAGGATGTAAGCACTGAGATCCGCTAAGGTGGCCTCTCCAGATACGGCGATTCGTCGCCAGATTTTTCCTAAACTGACCTTAAAGATATGGCGATCGGTTCGAAATTCTGAACTAGGCAAGACCAGCGTTTTTTGCCACTCTGGGAAATAGGGCTGAAAGGTGTCTTGTAATTCATCATAAGGAACGGATGGATCAACCTCAGAAGGCCAAGACATATCGTTTTCTAGATAGGCATTTTTAACCAAGTTTATTATCGGAGTTCCTAGAGGTAGTGCTTCAATACTCTTAATCCGCCATCCTTTCCCAGCCTCAGGTTTCCCTGTTGTGATATTGAGTAAGCCAAACATCTCCATTAACGCTAAATTATGGATGCCAGGATAGTAGTTAAAAGAATCCTGTGCTGACCTTTTTTGATTAAACGTATGCTTTTTCTTTTCAACGATCTTGTACCAGCTCTGGATGCAGCGATTGCCTTCCGTTAAATGTCCCCTTCGCTCCTCACCCAACATTTCTCCATGGCCGCGGATCAACCAAGCTTCTAAAAGTGTGCAATAGCGTTCTGTCGGATTGAGCTGTTGCCATAGGTCATAAACAGGTGGATTCAGAACCAGATATTGCTTTTTCCCTTGGGCCTCTGTTTTGACGATGCCCGTTGCTCTCAGGAGCAAATACAGCCCATGAATCGGCGGATAGGATTTTTGAGCCGGACGTTTTAGATCAATGTCTATGGGAGTGCTCAATTGCTGGTTCAGTTCGGCTAGGTCTTTGATCGAAAATTGCTGTCTTTTACCACTAACAGCCCGCCCTGCTGGGCCAATGAAATCCAGGAGAGTCTGAAAATCTTTGAGGATCGTTCCAGAGTGGTTCTCGTTGATGGTGAGCGTTTTGAGCAGAGTGATGTCTTGCTCTGACAAAGAGAGGTCTTCATCTAGACTCGCAGACATTAAATCGGTTCGTAGGGATCGCAGCATGTTCCCAGAACGCTTATTTGAGGTGGGGTCAGTGGCGTCTAGTAGGTCAGCCATCTGATCTGCCGCATCCATAATTTTGTTGAGCAGCTCCGCAGGATTGACCTGTTCTCCCACTTCTGGCAGTTCGACCCCCATCAAATCGAGAAACTGCTGCACATCTGGGGGCGGGGCCGTCATCGGGACAGTCGGTTCAGTAGGTATGAGGGAATTATTCTGAGGATCTGCTTGAATCCGCTGATTGTATTCGGCCTGGAAGACTTCTACATCCGATTGATTCGTCATGTCATAGCCCGCCTGCATACCCTGCATCATAAAGTTCTTGGCAATACCACCTCGGGCTGGGTCAAACATCCAGCCTGCAAACTTATCTTGGATGGAGGTGAGATATTTTGCGATCGCACCTGCACTACGCAATTTATACTCCTGCTTCAGAAATGTCCAAAAGGCCACTAACTCAGGAATCGCATCCTCTGCTTCACTCGGATCCAGGAGGGTGAGCTTGCGAGGGATAATATTTTCCATCACAATCTGGACATCCCCCTTAGTCATTTTTGGCAGGGTAAATTCACCATAGTTATAGGCCATTTCAATAAATGTGCCGATCCAAAAGCCACCCTCTGGGTATTGAGTGGCATGGGTATTACCAATCTCGGTCTCTAAGAATTCATTGATCACATCAATGATGTAGTCTTCCAGCAACGGTTCGACTTCGTCATAGTCAAGGCCGTCGAGCTGGCGAATATCAAAAGTCACGATCCAGTTCCTCAGAGCAGATATTTAGAGGGTACCGACAGGACAGGTTCTCTTCAAGATTTTGGGGTTATATCGAGTCACTCATACGCCACACAGTTGATGGGTCTGAGTCTCTATCTATCGTTCAGACTGATGTTTCAATTTCTGAAGTAATCACTGTTCTTGGATGGCATTCGCTTTGATGGCTAACGTGAGACCCACCAGTAGATAGATAAAAAATAGCTCCCTTGGCAACCGCAGCTATTTCATTCTCTCCTGACCGCCAAGACTATGGTTTGCGAACGGTCGCGTATCTTTATGGGTGAAAGCTGACAAGACAATAGACAGTCAATTACATCACAGAATTGGACAGCGGGGTTTTCAAGATGTTTATACCAATTCGCGTCTTAAACTGTAATTCTCATGTGAGGGAAATTAGTCATGGAGGTCAACTTCTCTGGCAAGTCCATGAGTTCTTTGAGTCCCTGGC
>JANQPU010000294.1 GCA_028285315.1 Acaryochloris sp. IP29b_bin.176 | reverse complement strand
AGAAAGCGTTAGCATCATTCTAGTGGAGGGAAATTTTTACCTAACATTACCCTCTTCAACTTGAATGGAACAACCTCCCTGAAACAGCTATTGAGCCTCTGGTTTTTGTAGAAGTAATAGCGATAGGCACTCACCAACACATCCAATGCAATATTGGGTTGGGCTAGGGCTTGCTGAATATATTGCTCAGAGATTTGGGTATCTTCCCAAGTCTGAGCTGCTGCCAACAAAAACGTTTGAGTTTGGGCAGATATGGAAAACCAAGGCGGAGCAGCAAAAGACTTCATGGAAACGAACGATAACACTTGATTGAAGCGATTCAGATTCTCAAGATTTAATCAGCATGACAAACCTGTTTTTCATGGGGTAACCCCTCGGGCAAATTCCCCGCTCGATAGGCTTCAATAGCTTTATCTGGATGAGCCTCACTGGTTGTCAACAGCTCTGTATTTCGTTGTTGTAGCCTTCGCCGAACGCCTTCACCTGCAGAAGCCGCGAGGACAATATCAACAAAATGCAGTGGATGACGATTACCGTCGCCTCGAACATGCCATTCGTGGAGACATCCTGTCTGAGTTAAATCTAACGTCCAAGCAAGGCTCGTTTCTGCTTCATCAGCAACGACATATACCCTCCACTGCAAGGCTCTTCCGGCATGAGGAGCAATGCTGCCATCATCTGTTACAGCTACAGCGATCAATTTTTCCATCATAGGATCGAATCCTCCTAATCAACACGATGTCATTAAGTCGTTTGGTGATGCTTATAGCTATGGGTAAAGAGGCTACTAAGCTGGGCTCTAGAAGAGATATGCAAATGGTAAAGGATGACAATTGCTAGCTTGCACAGGCTATTAAGCCTGTACTCAAGCGCCAGAAGTGGCCGATTCATTATTCTTGACAAAATAGCTTGGGCCAACGCACAGGTATTTTTGCTTGAAACTTGG
This sequence comes from Acaryochloris sp. IP29b_bin.176, assembly GCA_028285315.1. Classification (GTDB taxonomy): domain Bacteria; phylum Cyanobacteriota; class Cyanobacteriia; order Thermosynechococcales; family Thermosynechococcaceae; genus Acaryochloris. The sequence goes on along the minus strand of JANQPU010000294.1, from coordinate 13,262 downwards.
ATGTAAATCTACGAGCTCTGCCTAACGTTGGAGTTGAGCGACGATAAGCACGCTCGAAAATACATGCAAAATTTGCTATCTGCCGCTCCAGCGTTAGGCAAGTTAGTAAAAAAATCTAAATCTGGTGCTTTTCTGCCCAGTTTTTAAGCTCTTCTAGAAAACTCAACGCAGTCTTACCAAACTCGGTGATTTCGTAAGTAACTGCAATTGGGCGATCACTTACCACCTTCCGCCTAATCAAACCTGCTTCCTCCATTTCGCGGAGTCGTTGCACCACCATCTTTTTACTGGCTCCTCCCAACTGCCGTGCCAAGTCGTTAAAACGTACCGGGCCATTTTTTAGATGCCAGAGAATCGACCCCTTCCATTTCCCACCCAAAACTCTCATGCCTCGTTCAATTGGGCAAGGTTCTAGACAGGGCTCTGAGACGTACTTACGACCTTGAGCATCGATAGTGATTCCTAAAGAAGTGCCCATCAGATACGTGGTTACTAAAAGTAAACTGGTTGACTCTAGTTACTTGCCTGATTATGTTAAGTCACGTCAGTAGCAAATGTCACGAATCCCGATTCTTGTTGGGCTGTTTGCTGCTGTGCATGCTGTTTAAGTTTTAAGTCATCGCCAGCCAGGAAACCCCTATGCCTACACCCGAGATCCATCTCTACACAGCCTCCACCATGAATGGCTGGAAGCCTGTTATTTTTCTTGAAGAAGCTAAGGTCGAGTACGAACTGACCTATATCGACTTTGGCAAAAAAGAGCAGAAGTCTGAGTGGTATATGCGGCTCAACCCCAATGGTCGTATTCCTACGATTGTCGATCGCAGTAATGATGATTTTGTGGTCTTTGAGTCAGGAGCAATTCTTTGGTATTTGGCTGAGAAGTATCAGAAGTTTTTGCCTGTCGACGAAAAGACACGTTCGGAAGCGCTGCAATGGTTGATGTTCCAAATGTCTGGCATTGGCCCAATGATGGGCCAGGCTATGTACTTTCAGCACATCGCAGCCCCTAAAGGTAACGAAGATCCCTACGCCATTGATCGCTATGTGACTGAGTCTCGACGACTGTTAGAGGTGTTAGATAAGCAACTTGCAGGCAAAGCTTATTTGCTAGGTGATCACTTCACCATTGTGGATATTGCGACGTATCCCTGGGCACGGTCTTACCCCTGGGCCAAGGTTTCGGTAGAGGGGTTGGACAACTTAAGAACCTGGTTTGATCGCATTGATGCTTGCCCCGCCACCCAAAAGGCTGTCACCATTCCCAAACCTTTTCCTGCATTCTTTGGCAAGGGAGATGAAGCCACGTCTGAGGCGGAAAATGCCTCTCGTTTTTAAGATCTGAAGCTGCGATCTTGTCTTAGCCCAAACACCCCATCATTAAATGAGAATTCTACTGTGAAGAACGTTTTTATCATCAATGCCCATGAAGCCTATCCTTTCTCCGAGGGAAAGCTCAATGCCACATTGGTCGAGAAGGCCAAAACCAATCTGACACAGAAAGGCTATGACGTCAGAATCACTACGATGAAAGATGATTATGACATCGAGCAGGAGTTAAAAAAACATCAATGGGCTGATGCGTTGATTCTGCAAAGCCCCGTGAATTGGATGGAAGTGCCTTGGAGCTTCAAGCGTTATATGGACACCGTTTACTCCGCAGGCATGGGTGGGCAGCTTTGTAATGGTGATGGCAGAAGTCGCCAAGATCCCAATCAGCAATATGGCACTGGGGGCACATTAACCGATACCAAATACATGCTCTCTCTCACCCTGAATGCCCCTAAGCAAGCCTTTGATGATCCGAATCAGTGCTTTTTTGAAGGCAAAGGGTTAGACGATCTGTTTTGGTCAATGCATTTGAACTTTAAGTTCTTTGGGATGCAACCGATGGCAACCTTTGCCTGTTTTGATGTGATGAAAAATCCCGATATTGAGAACGATTTTATTCGATTTGAAGCCCATCTAAATCAGAACTTTGAGCCTCTGCCGTCTGCCTAACGACCAAGTTCACCGGGCTGCGGCGAACCATGTTTCGATGCAATAGACGCGCGGCTCACGGCTCCGGTGCAACTTATTGTTATGTGGCTTTTCGTTCACGTATTGACACCCAACTCTGGAATGAACACATGGCGTGTGCCGCTTGATCCCGGATCAGCGTATGGGAGCCCAAGCTTATTCATGAAATCACATCTGACCCAGTGGTCGTCCAGTGCGAATTCATCTTCGGGATTTGCTTTATCGTAGGACAGCTCGTAGTTGATTTGGTGAATGTACGGCTCAACAGCTGATTTGGCTACGGAGAACAAAGAAGCGACTCTTGCGGCGGAAACGTTGCAGGAGGTGGGATCAATTTGAACCGTCACTGGGTCATTCCAGAACCGAGCGACTTCTTCGCCACCTTTGAAGACCACAAAGCCCCATGCTGCTTGGTTGAATTCATGAAAAGCAATACTTGGGCGTGTTGACGATTTTGAGATTTCGGCGGCGACGGATTCGGCAAGATTAGAGTTGAGATGGAGCAGCAGGAACGACCAGTCATTGTCTTTCGGTGCAAGTGTGCATAGATGGATGTCGCGAATACCGACGATCGTGGAGGTGTCTGGGTCCCATTTTTGCGACGATAATTCACTGTACGTGGTGCCTAACGCAGTCAAGGATTCGGCAAGAGCCGATTCGCCGGATTTGGCGTGCCAGGAGAGATGACTGCTGTTGCTCAAAACGCTGCTGCCTTTGCCACATAACTATTAATTATACGGATGGTGGCTGATAACTCCGGCTGGAGGGGTGTTATCTGCCAAGAAACGGATAAATCCGAGATAATGACGTTATCACGCAGAAGTTTGAATAACTCCGACCCTGGGGGTATTATCCAGTAGTTTACGGCCTTACCTCTAGTGGGCTACCTGAGATGTCCTTGGTTAGAAAATCGTTCTTGGTACAGAGCAGTAATTTTGTTGATGACCTGATCAATGCTTAAACCATCGGTATTGATTTCAATAGCATCATAAGCTTTGCGGAGAGGAGCGATCGCACGTTGACTATCGTTCTGATCACGCTCAGCAATTAACCCTTCTAATTCTGTCAAAGTCTGTGCAGGCAACTGTTGTAGATGTAAATCCTGTTGTCGACGACGGGCTCGCTCTTCAATGGAAGCGGTTAAGAAAATTTTGAGCCCAGCTTCTGGGAAAACATGAGTGCCGATATCTCGACCTTCAGCGATGATTCCACCCTGAAGACCAAAACGTTGTTGTTGTTTGACTAAAGCCTCACGGACGGGGGGCTGCGCTGCGATCGCAGACACCTGTGCAGTCACTTCTGAGGTGCGAATGGCCTGGGTGACCTCCTGTTGGTTCACCCAGACTTGGGGTGGCTGTTGGGGATCTGGGTGAGATTTCAGCTCAATGTCACACTGTTCAACGAGTTCTGCGATCGCAAAAGCATCCGATACCTCAACCTGTTTTTCTAAGGCGAACCAAGCGACTGCTCGATACATAGCACCAGTGTCTAAGTATTGCAATCCCAACGCTTGAGCACAGCGGCGGGTCACCGTTGACTTGCCCGCACCTGCAGGCCCGTCAATCGCCAAGATCGGTAACCGTGTATCCAAGATAATGTTGTCTATTAATCGGGCTGGGCCGACGCGAGCAGCGATGGCAACGAGTCCTTGGGTTGTAATTTGTTCTAGGGGTTGCAGGGTGGAAGGATCAACTAAATCGATATATTCCACCTTAGCCTGGGGTTCTTTGGCTAAGGTTTGAGCCACCGTGGTGAGTATGGTGTTGCGATCGCAACTGCCAGCATGAAACTTATGTTTAGCGGCTTGCAGGCTATGGTGCAGAATAGTGGCCTGCTGCGCTTCTTGGGCGTTTAAGTACTGATTGCGAGAACTTAAGGCCAACCCTGTGGCTGCACGCACAATCTTGCACGGGACAACGGTGACATCCAAATTCAGATCCTGAACCAGACGTCGAATAATCGCGAGTTGCTGAGCATCTTTTTGACCAAAGTAAGCCCGATCGGGTTGCACGATATTAAGAAATTTCAAGACGATGGTTGCTACACCTGTGAAATGCCCCGGACGATAAGGACCACATAGTCTTGCCGTGAGCGTGTCAGGTGGAACCACTTGGGTTAGCGGTGGATTGGCAAGGATTGTGTCTACGGATGGGGCAAAAATGGCATTCACGCCTTGCGCTTGGCATAAGGCTTGATCCTGAGCCAAGGATTGAGGGTATTCTGCTAAGTCTTCATGGGCCGCAAATTGGAGGGGATTGACAAAGATGCTGACAATCACACATTGATTTTCTTGTCGAGCGCGTTGGATGAGACTGAGATGCCCTGCATGTAAAGCTCCCATGGTAGGCACCAAGCCGATCTGACCAATGACTGTGCTGGACGGTCCCGATGTATCCTGAAGGTTGCCAGAAAAACGGTGCAAGAAATGGCGAAGTCCTGACACCGTTCGAATAATGGGCACATTGTCCATGACAGTTAGAAAAGGGAAGCTTACGGCACGACGGAGTCAGTTCCTTCAGATTGCAGTAATGAAACGCAGACTGATGATGTGGGGTGACTGATCTCTACGCTAGTGTATCGTCTGTCGGTTGACGGTGTAGCGAGCTGACGATACGGAGTAGCAAACTGCTAGCTATGGTGAAAGCCCTGCTCTGTAAGCGTTGAAGGCGCTAACCGTTGGGTTAGTCGGCACACAATAGCCTATTAGGACCGCGCATAGAATTGTTGCAGCATACTGTTAAATTTAGCAAAGTCGAAACTGCGCGGGTCCGACCGTTCCCCAGAGCGGTCCACACCAGCATGGGTCGTAATCCGCTGTGCTGGGACCCCAGTACGGGCAATCAGCCAGGCCAGAGATTGGTACTGGGCTGCTGAATACCCACTGTGACTAGGCCCATTATGATTGCCATCGACTGGCGTTTCCAGGGCAATGTGATACGCAAAATTATTCACGGAGGCGGGTAAGTTAGGGTTCGTTTTCACCGCCTCTGCGCCATTAGCCCCCACAAACACAGAGTTGCCAGCACCAAAAGCTCGCTTCTCGGGGGGCACTAGATACACAATGGTGCCATCGATAAAAATTAAGGCATGATAACTAGCCTGATCCTCATCACGGGGATGAGGGGTTTGAAAGTGGCGAATGGCACTCATCCCTGAGCCAACGGTCTCGTGGAGAACAATTAACCAGTTATTTTGCACCGGTTGACCTTGGACGTTGGTCGCAAATCGTTCACCATAGTTCGTGGGATGAACCGTTGCTTTCACCTCTCGCGGCTGAGGGTAAGGAGAAGACATACTCGTCAGCGGTCGTTGAGGGACAGGCGGAGGCGGCGTAATCGGTGCTGGATTGTTGGGAGCAACCGGCTGGGGAATGGGGGATGTCTGGGGAATTCCCTCGGGGTCAGCCAGCGCGATATCGGATTGCATCTCTGGTAAGTCCTCAGGGTTGGGCACAGGAACAGCAGGCTGTACAGGGTCTTTCTGTGCCGCTGAGGTGGAAGCAGCCTCTTTTTCTGTCACGCTCCAAAAGCCAAAGGCACTCGTGATCACGCCAGCCGCAACTGATAACACCAGCGTTAGGAAAACATTGCTTTTAGTCATAATTTAGGGGTCTTCCCAGCCGAATTAGGAAATAAGTGTCCAGCCGCCATAAACACCGAGTTGAATCATTCCAGAATGCCTTCCATCAGTAAAATTTAATTTCTACCGATAATGATCATATACGTTAAGAAACTACAAAAAAGTCAACAGTATCACTTTTTATTCCGGTGAAGCGCTAAAACCAACCTAGGCTCCATACCTTTTATGCCCGTTTTTGAGCGGCAGTTAAAAGGTGAGCGCCGGATTAGCGTAGCCAATCATGACGGAGGGAGTTGGGGTGGCGATGAACCAGACGGACAAGGGAGGGGGAAACTTGATTCGGGTTACTGGCATAGCTCTGTTTCTATGGGGGAGCTTCAGCATTGCTGGCTTAACACAACCTTCTCCATTGAGACAGAGTATGGTTCGCCCTGAACACGAAGGGAGCAATCTTCCCAGTACACGCCTAAACCCAACAGCAGTATCAGCAATTGTGCAGTTACGCGGGCTGCAAGTGCCTGCTCCCCAAACACGAGGGTGGGCTCGAATACCGATATCTGCCTTACCAGGGACATCGGTTTATACCTTAAATGCACAGCTTCGGGGACTATCAACTCGTTGGTTAGTAGATACTGGGGCCTCTACATCTATGGTGGCTACACCAGTGGTAGACGCGCTGGGCTTAACGGGACAACCTATTCCCAATCAGCGTTTGGCATTTGCAGTGGCAGGAAGTGATTGTCCCCACATGAATGCGACACTCCATCAGCTACCGACCTTGGAGTTGCAGAAAGTACAAGTGGCAGGACTACACGGACTGCAATTTGCCAATACCATTATTCCTGCAGGATTATCGGGGGTGCTAGGGATGGATGTTCTCGGTCAGTTTGATATATACCTGCATCCAGGGAAATCAACCTTGAGTCTGTTGCCGCCAACGCCGTTACCCGTAGCGGCGATCGCAACCGCAATCCCTTTAGAAAAAAGACTCGGCGTGATGGTTACCCAACTACATATCAATGGACAAGGCCCGTTTCGGGTCTTGTTGGATACGGCTGCTGATAGTACTTTTATCTCGGAGCCCGTAGCGACCCAGCTTCAACTGGATGCGGCAACACTTAGTCCAATTCAAATTCGCGGGTTTTGTGGGTTGGAAAACGCGATGCGATCGCAAATCGACTCTGTTACCCTACATCACCATCAACGCCGCAACCTGGATGTGATTATTTTGTCATCTCCCATTCTCAAAGTGTTGGAAGTTGACGGTATTCTAGGCCAGAATTTCCTACGTCACTATCAGCAATATTGGCGGTTTAATCCAGGATCCAAAGGGGGGAGCTTGCTATTAGTGCCCTTAGCAAACTCTGCACCTACTAATTGAGGGATTCAAGCAATGCTGACTAACTCAATATCAAACGTCAAGTCTTCACCCGCTAAGGGATGATTGCCATCTAAAGTGACTTGATCATCAACAATCTCGCTCACCATCACGGGAATGACTTGTCCTTCCGGATTTTTGATCTGTAATTGTTGGCCCACCGCTAGCTCAAAGTCACTGGGAATTTGCTGCCGGAGAACCGTCACTACCATATCGTCATGCCGAGGACCATAGGCTTTATCACAAGGAATTTCTTGGGTTTTAGATTCACCAGGATTCATGCCAATCACCGCCTGCTCAAACCCAGGAATCACTTGTTGCCCCCCAATGGAAAATTTCAATGGCTCACGCTCTAAGGAGGAGTCAAAGACTGAACCATCATTAAGCCTCCCAGTATAGTGAATTGATACGGTATCGCCGACTTTGGCAGCTGCCATTCTTTTTCTCCTGAGATGAGTGGGAACGAATCAGTGGGCCAAACATCTATTAGCCCACTGGGTAAATTGAAATAGAATCAACGTCTTAACTACCTACGGCCACGCATTCTCCGCCGTTCTCGGTGTCTGGCGGTCATTTTTCGCTGTCGCTTTTGAGCTGGAGTCTCAAAATGGCGATTCTTTTTCATGTCGGCAAAGATACCTGCTCTAGATACTTTCCGTTTAAATCGACGCAGCGCGGATTCTAATTGCTCATCGTCTCCAAGGACCACTTGGGTCATTCAATGTTCTCCAACTAAGAGGGTTTGATGCACAACTGCTTGGATGGTTTGTGATCCAAACATAAAAAATAGGTAAGGGAGTATGGGTTTACTACCCTTACCTTCAATTTGAAACTGTTACAGAATGGAGATAGGGCTGAGCTAAACTCAAAAAGACAATTGTCTAGTATCTCTGATTGCCGCCCCAGCCACCACTATTCGCAGCTCTGGGTGTGCGGGGTTTAGCTTTATTGACTTTGAGAGTCCGCCCCATCCACTCAGCACCATCAAGCTCTTCGATGGCTTTGTCTTCATTGGCTTCGTCTTGCATTTCCACAAAACCGAAACCGCGCTTGCGACCAGATTCACGATCTACAGGGAGTTTTACCTGCTTAACAGCTCCATACTCCGCAAAAACAGCGCTCAAGTCGTCCTCTGTAACCTCATAGGATAGGTTACCGATGTAAACTGTCATACCTTACCTTCAAAAATCAAATAAACAACGTATCGAGATTGGGATGCGGAGGTAAGTCAACTAACTCAGGACGAAAGGGTAAATCTTCTTGAATCTAGCCAAAACTTGGCCTACCGACGTTTGGTCTCTTAGGGTATTCTAGCGCCACTGCCGCTAAGTTCAAAGGGGAAATTAATCAATCCTTGCCAGGAAAGACCGACAGGCACAGGTAAATATGGCAGAATTTAATCTAATGCTGCCTCAGTTAATAGGCTCGTATTCTCCTCATCAGAGTGTTTTAAGTTTATGATTGCCACCGCTCCATCCCTATCTAGCCAATATGATCCCGAGGCAACAGAAGCCAAATGGCAAGAGATTTGGGAAGCGAAAGATGTCTTTAAAGCAGACCCGAACCATCCGGGAGAGCCCTACTGCATCGTCATTCCCCCGCCGAATGTGACGGGCAGTCTGCATATGGGCCATGCCTTTGAGGCAGCACTGATCGATGTGCTGATTCGTTACCATCGCATGATTGGTGATAATACGTTGTGGTTACCTGGAACCGATCATGCCAGCATTGCTGTCCATTCCAAATTAGAAGAGCAACTGCAAGCGGAAGGCAAAACCCGCTATGACATTGGCCGAGATGAATTTTTAGAGCGAGCCCAACGCTGGAAAGCAGAATCGGGTGGCAGAATTGTTTATCAACAGCGGCGATTGGGAGTTTCCGTTGATTGGACTCGTGAGCGGTTCACAATGGATGAGGGCTTATCCAAAGCGGTCAACAAAGCCTTTGTGCAGATGCATGAAGAGGGGCTGATCTATCGGGGCAACTATATGGTGAATTGGTGTCCCGCTAGCCAATCGGCGGTCTCCGATCAAGAAGTAGAGAATAAGGAAGTGGATGGTCATCTCTGGCACTTCCGCTACCCTCTCAGCGATGGCTCAGGCTTTGTAGAGGTGGCAACAACCCGTCCAGAGACAATGCTCGGGGATACGGCGGTTGCGGTTAACCCGAATGATGAGCGCTATCAAGACTTGATTGGCAAGACGATTAAGCTACCGATCACGGAGCGCGAGATTCCGGTGATTGCTGATGAATTGGTAGACCCAGAATTTGGAACGGGTTGTGTTAAGGTAACCCCTGCCCATGACCCCAATGACTTTGCCATGGGCCAGCGGCATCATTTGCCTTTCATTAATATCCTCAACAAAGATGGGTCTCTGAATGAAAATGGCCATGTCTTTTCGGGCTTAGATCGGTTTGAAGCCCGTAAACGGGTGATTGCCCGCCTGGAGGAGGAGGGTTGTCTGGTTAAAACCGAAGCGTATCGTCACAGCATTCCCTATAGCGATCGCGGCAAGGTCCCCGTTGAACCCCTGATCTCCACCCAATGGTTTGTAAAAACGGAACCCCTAGCTAAGCGAACCTTAGCCTTTTTAGATGAGCAAAAATCACCTGAATTTATCCCTGAACGCTGGACCAAGGTTTATCGGGATTGGTTGGTGAATCTGCGGGACTGGTGTATTTCCCGGCAACTTTGGTGGGGGCACCAGATTCCGGCTTGGTATGCCATTAGTGAAACCGAGGGCAAAATTCGAGAAGATACGCCCTTCGTGGTGGCTGAGAATGCGGAATCGGCGCAGCAAAAAGCCGTGGAGCAATTTGGCCCCGAGGTGCAGCTTCTCCAGGACCCCGATGTATTGGACACCTGGTTTTCGTCGGGATTATGGCCCTTTTCCACCTTAGGCTGGCCGGAAGAAACCACGGATCTCTCCACCTACTACCCCACCGCCACCTTGGTGACGGGCTTTGACATCATTTTCTTTTGGGTCGCCCGGATGACCTTGATGGCAGGCCACTTTACCGGCCAGATGCCCTTTAAGGATGTCTATATTCATGGTCTGGTCCGGGATGAGAACAACAAGAAAATGTCCAAGTCAGCCAACAACGGCATTGATCCGTTGGTGTTGATTGATAAGTACGGCACCGATGCCCTCCGCTATACCCTGATTCGAGAAGTCGCTGGAGCAGGCCAAGATATCCGCCTGGAATATAACCGCAAGACGGATGAGTCAACCTCTGTAGAAGCCTCTCGCAACTTTGCCAATAAGCTGTGGAATGCCTCTCGGTTTGTGTTAATGAATTTAGATGGACAAACGCCAGGGCAACTAGGGCAACCAGCTATCGCCGATCTAGAACTGGCGGATCGCTGGATCTTGTCCCGGTATCACCGCTTGGTGCAGCGAACCCGCAATCAAGTGGATGCCTATGGTTTGGGTGAGGCGGCTAAAGGTTTGTATGAGTTTATTTGGGGTGATTTTTGTGACTGGTATATCGAACTGGTAAAACCTCGGCTGCGTCAAGAAGGGACCCCCTCGAAACGAGTGGCTCAGCAAACCCTAGCCTATGTGTTAGAAGGAACCCTAAAACTGTTTCATCCGTTTATGCCCCATATTACGGAAGAGATTTGGCAAACCCTGACCCAGCCGACCTCAGAGCAATATTTAGCCAGTCAGCCCTATCCCGAGGCAGCCGATATCCAACTGGTGACGGAAACAGTACCGCTTTCTTCACCTGTTGCTGATGCCTCTGGAGAAGCAGAGCAAGGGGCCGATCCTGCGACACCGGAGCCAGAGCCGACTGCTCAAACAAGCGAACATTCGCCTGAACCAGAATCAGACATTCGTGACTTTAGTTGGCGGGATGCTATCCATCTCTTTGGAGAATTACCCGTGCGCCTAGGGCGTTTTCTGGATGTGAATCAAACGGTTCTGCTCTGGGTCTGCGCCTTCTTCCTGGGCATGATCAGCATTGCGATTATGGCGGCGGTTCTAGGCGCGATTAATCGAGTCCCCCTCTTGGGCAGCATTTTTGAGTTGATTGGTTTGGGATATTCCCTCAACTTTGCTTATCGCCGTTTGCTCTGGTACGACGATCGCAAAGCTTGGATCGAATCCTTGCAAAAGCAGAAAGAGGAAATTCTACCGCTGTTGAGTGATTCGAAGACCTTAGATACAACAGCTGAAGCCCTGGATGGTGATTTGGCCCTGTCAGAACCTGAGATCGCACCCGAACCCAGCGTGGCCCGTGACGATACAGAGACAGTCTCTGACCATACACCTAAAAATGATCACTCTGAGTCGTCAGAAAATATAGGTGTGAACTCAGATGAGTTCACAGCTTGGGTTGACCCTGGTCTAGAAGAGCAGTTTGAGCTGGTCATTGAGACTATTCGTACCATTCGTAACCTGCGGGCAGAAGCCAGCATTAAGCCCAAGCAACCCATTAAGGTGATCTTACAAAGCGAGAGCGATCGCGAACGGCAAATCCTGACGGCTGGGCAAGCCTATCTCCAAGATCTGGCGAGAGTCGAATCTTTGAGCATTACCCCCACGGTGGAAGGAGAAATGAAGCAGACCATCATTGGTGTGGTGGGTACCGTCCAAGTCCTCTTGCCCCTCAGTGGCGTAGTGGATGTGGAGATCCTGAAAGCTAAACTGGACAAGGATCTGAAAAAAGCTGAAGCAGAAATTCGCTCCTGTAGTGGTCGGTTGAGCAATCCCAATTTCGTTGAGCAAGCACCTCCGGCTGTGGTTCAAGGTGCGCGGGATACCCTGGCTGAAGCCGAGAAACAGGCTGAGATTTTGCGCGATCGCTTAGAGCGGCTTTAAGTCGATGTCCACCCCCCCCATTCAGTGGTATCCCGGCCATATTGCCAAGGCCGAAAAAGCCCTGATTGAGCAACTGAAAAAGATTGATGTGGTCTTGGAGGTGCGAGATGCCCGGATCCCGCGCTCTAGTCACCACCCTCAGATTCAGAAATGGATTGGGGAGAAGCCCCATGTGTTGGTGCTGAATCGGATCGATTTGGTTACCCCTGTTTCCCATCAGCTTTGGTTAGAGGCTCTCAAGGCAGAAGGCCAAGTGCCCTACTGTACCGATGCTCAGCATGGAAAAGGCATCAAGGCTGTGATCAAAGCGGCTGAAGCAGTCGGGGTGAGTATTAATCAACGACGTCGCGATCGCGGTATGCGACCTCGGCCAGTCCGGGCGGTGGTGTTGGGGTTCCCTAATGTGGGTAAATCCGCTTTGATTAACCGCCTGCTCAAGCGGCGCATTGTTGAAAGCGCCCGTCGTCCCGGCGTCACCCGTCAGCTCCGTTGGGTGCGAGTGTCTCAGGATTTGGACTTATTGGATACCCCCGGCGTGTTACCCGCGAAATTAAATGACCAGCAAGCAGCCTATAAGTTGGCAATTTGTGATGATATCGGCACCGCTGCCTATGAAAATCAGTTAGTGGCGACTGCCTTGATTGACCTGATCCAAGATCTGGGGTGCCGTAATCCCAAACCAGGATTTCTGCCCGACAATATTCTGCAGAATCGATATCAGCTCGACCCCACACCCATGACCGCCGCAGATTATCTAGCAATGACGGCCGAACAACGGCACCAAGGCAATCTAGAGCGCATGGCCCAGCAAATCCTCAATGATTTCCGTAAAGGATTATTGGGAAAAGTCACCCTGGAGTTACCGCCTACTTATCCTTAGCTCGTGGTCCTGTTTCAGAGTATTGCTTAAATGGGAGTTGAGGGTACATCGGAACAGAGAATAACGCTAAGGCTGAAACATTCTGACAGCATAGGTTTCAAGCGCTAATTTCTGTATTTTTCAAAGCACTGAAATTGATGTCTTCCTTTGGAGATAACAAGGAAGCTACAACATACAACATAGCCTGTATCAGGAATAGTGCTCTCATGTCCCGCTGCAAATTGAGCCGTTTCTAGGGTTCCAATCGCATCTCATGGTTGGTCCTAACTTCCGACTATACGGTGTGAAGTGACGCTTACTAATGGTTTGATGATGAAGTTGAATGGGTCCCGGTTTCTTGATTTGCGATTTATCCTTTTAAGAGATTTATTGTTGACAAAATTCAGCAATTACTTGAGCCTTGATTACATTCAGGGGAAAACTCTGAGGATAGGACGAAAACATCAGCATGATGCCTTGTAACGTGGCTGAGAAGTAGAAAGATCGGCATGGTTTAAAAACAGGGGATTTTGGGTAACACTTCCACGGCAAAATAAACCATGATTTCTCGATGGCTTGAGGTCTATTTCTACCTAATCAG
>JANQPU010000292.1 GCA_028285315.1 Acaryochloris sp. IP29b_bin.176 | reverse complement strand
CTAAATGCCTGTAACCGTTGATTCCTCGTTTCCTCTGGCTAAATGTTGTGATCAGTAGCAACGTAGTATCAGTACTTTCAGGAAAGTTGCACATCGCCTACTTTATGTGGTCTATAAGGTAAACGTTGCCCTGGGAGCGATTCGAACCGAATATCGGAAACGATTTGGCATTGAAGCCAGCTATCGCATCAAGAATCACTGCCGCATTCGAACGACGACTAAAAATCCCGTGGTACGACTGTTGTTTGTGGCCCTTGCTTTCATCCTGGTCAATGTTTGGATTACCCTGCTGTGGGCCTTTGTCAGTGCCACTCGTCGTGGGGGAAGACGAGTCTATCAAGACTTATTTCCGCTCAAAACCCTGCTGGAGTTTATCTCTCAGGGCGTTGAAAGACTGTTCCCGCCCAAGAGGGAGATTTATTCTCCTAAACACGCTAGTCCAAAACTACGCACTTTCAGTGCGAGACTTTAGTTGCTACACACCTCTGATGCAGGATAGAGAAGCAGCATCCAGAAGTCTATGGTTGAGAATCGTCGGGGAAATCATACCGTCACCCGCCTAACAGTGCATGTTGTGTGGGTCACCAAGTATTGCTACCAGGTGCTCAAGGGAGAAGTGCAAAAACGATGCCGAGAATTACTTATCCAGATTTGTGATGCCGAGGATATCCGCATATTAAAAGGCGTGGTTAGTAAAGATCATGTTCATATGCTGATTGAATATCCCCCATCGAAATTGATGAGTGACATTGTCAAGCGGTTGAAAGGGCGAACATCAAGATGTCTTCAGCAAGAATATCGAGAGCTAGAGAAGCGATATTGGGGGAAACATTTGTGGGCCATAGGTTATGGAGCCTGGAGTACGGGTAATATCAGTGAACAAATGGTGGAAGAATATTTAGAGCATCACCGTCCGGTGTCAAATAACGATATAGATACGTTCATGCTGGAGTGAATCAGGACTTTAGTCCTGAGGAGAATCGGACTTTCAGTCCATTAATAACCTCTGTACTTTCAGCACAGAGTCGTTAAGTTACCTGAAAATTGATGATGTTTTCGATCTACTGAATTTCTTTAAATTTGATTGGCAGGATGATGCTCTGAAAACCTGGGGGTAAGGCAGTAGGGACAGTCCAACCACTCCGATAAGAGCCCTGCATTACAGACATGACAATTGAGAGCTGTCTTGCGCTTCGCTTTCAACTCTGCTTTCAAGCCACTGTCCGAGAAGGTCACCCGTTCTACCTCTTCCAGAGACGTTGCTCCTTTTTCAACCAGATTCAGACTATAGGCCAGCAAGGTTTGCATCCCTTCTTCGACCGCAACCTCTTTAATATGCTCTGTGGGTGCCCCTTCCGTAATCAGTGTCTTTAATCTTTCACTGACCTGCATCACCTCATAGACCCCGCATCGCCCAGAATAGCCAATACCAGAACAAGTGGGACACGCATCTTCAGTATTCGCCGTTGCCAAAATATCGTCAGAAGTGGAGGTATTGGCTTTGTAAAACGTAACCTCAGTTTTCGCAGAAGCCACTAACCCAAACTGAGCTAGCTTTTCTGGGGAAGGCCGATAGGGAATACGACAGTCTGGACATAAGCGACGCACCAGGCGCTGGGCTACCACACCCAATAAGGATGCCGAGACCATAAAGGGTTCGACATCCATCTCCGCTAAGCGCACAATGGCGCTGGCCGCATCGTTTGTGTGTAGGGTGGTTAATACCAAGTGTCCTGTTAATGCTGCTTCAATCGCGGTTTTAGCCGTTTCCTTGTCGCGTGTCTCACCCACGAGTAGGACATCTGGATCTTGTCGGAGAAAAGCCCGCAAAATGGATGCAAAGTCCATGCCTTTTTCCCGCAGCACCTGTACCTGGGTAATCCCTGGCAACGTATATTCAATCGGATCTTCAACAGTACTGATGTTGACCTCGGGAGTATTGCGTTCGGTCAAGGCTGAATATAGGGTAGTCGTTTTACCAGAACCCGTCGGACCTGTGACTAAAATCAAACCAAACGGGCGATCCACCATTTCCCGCACAATCTCAAGGCTCGCCTCATCATCAATCAAGTGGTTGAGGCCCAGCTGCATGGAAGTGTTATCTAAAATCCGCAAGACTACCTTTTCGCCATAGCGACTAGGCAAGGTGCTCACTCGGAAGTCGACTTTGCGCCCCTGAAATAATCGGAGAATACGTCCATCTTGGGGTAAGCGGCGCTCGGCAATATCTAAGTTAGCAATGATCTTGAAGCGAGAGACTAAGGCCGGAGCAATTCGCCGAGGCAGAGGTTGAAACGCATTGTGCAGCAAGCCATCTTTACGAAAACGAATTCGCAGATTTTCTTCTTGCGGTTCAATGTGAATATCCGAAATTTTATTCTGCAATGCCTTCGCCAAAATTTTATTGACTAAGGAAATGATGGGAGCAGCGTTTTCATCCAGCAGCGCCTCATCTAAGTTAATTTCAGCATCGTTACTCGATAGATCTTCGATCCCCCCCAATCGATCTAAGTCATCCTCTAGCCCATACTCAATGGGCAAGTTTTCTTGGAGGGTTGCCTGACGTTTAGCTTGGGCATCCAGAAACTTAGCAATCAGCATTTGAAAGGTATCTAAGTCCAGCACCACTCGCTGAAAGGTCATGCCATTGGACCGTAGCAGGTAGCCAATATCATCAATGGCACTGAGGTGATCGGGATTAACCATGCCAATGCGGACGACGGGCGGGTCAACTTCTTCGTTCAGCGAAAGGGGTAAGAGCTGATAGCGACGGCAGTAGTCCAGAGGAATGACAGTACGAATTAGTCGATCAATTTCATCAAAGTCAACCTGGGTCAGTTCAGGATCTAGGCAATCCAGGCCATAGAGAATTTTTAACTCAAATAACTGCTGACGCTTAATCTGACGGAGGAGTCTGGGAGGTAACGGTTTCCCCGTCATTTTTTGGAGAATAGCCAGCAGTGAGCGCCCCTTGCGCCTGCTTTCATAAATCGCTTCGCGCAAGCGAGCTTGGTCTACATAACCACTCTTAATTAATTTTTCATTAGAAGGAGAAAAATTATTTCTAACGAGTAAATCTCGCCTGGATGAGTTATTCTCCATGATTAGAAAAAAGATATAAAGTTACTTAAAATGTGCCGAGAAAAAAGTTTGTATACACAAATACTTGAGGTTATGGGGAAAATCCAAGGCTAATGCAGATTCAGTGGTCGCCACCTACCAATACCACAAATATCCTTGCAGAAACAATCCCGGAAATTTTGCTGCCATCACAATCAATACTTGGCCTAGCGCTGTTCTGGGCAAGGATGAATCGTTTACAAAATGTTAGCGATTCTGGATATTACTCTCGGTTTTAAATAGGACATCTCTGAATGGGTTGGAGTGGGGCCTGATGGCTTTAACTGATTTTGTTACACTTACTACATCAGCTCTTTGTACCAGATTCGCTGATTTGTTTTTGCCCATCTGCAATCAATTGAGATCACTCTATTTATGCCTCCAACTGCGCTGCTTTCCCGAGAACTGCCCACGCTAGATTATTCTGCTACGCGCGATCGCTTTGACGATACCTGGCGATTGCCCCTATCGACTTTATTAGGCTTAGGCCGAGCAGCCGGGGCTGATTTTGTGGAGTTTTTCCTAGAGCGCGTCAACTACATTAGCTGTTTGGCAGAAGAAGATGCCATCACGAGTATCTCTCCCCGACTGGTTGCGGGAGCAGGTGTACGCGTCTTTTTAGGCAAAGGCGACTGCTACGTTAGCACCAATGATTTGAGTTTCAAGGGGTTGAAATCGGCACTCGAAAAGGCGCTCTCTATCTTGGGCTTAAACCTACCGAATCCTCAGGCGTTTGTCCCTGAAATTAACTTAGAGTTGCTGCGAGACTATGCCTCCATCAACGGCAAAGAAGCTTGGCTCTCTAACTGTAGCTCTATGCAGGAAATGGGCGATATCTTACTGACGGCCAACGCCCAACTGAATAAAGATGCCGATCATGTGCAATCCCGCCGCGCCACCTACTTTCGAGATTGGCAAGAAGTCTTAGTCGCGGCCAGCGATGGCGTATTTGCTCGCGATATTCGCCTCACCCAATCCGTCGGCTATAGTTTGCTCTGTGCAGAAGGCAGCGATCGCGCTTCCATTAACAAGCGGGTCGGTGCCACCAATAACCCCAATTTTCTCCGTTCTTGGCAGTATGCAGAAGATTCAGCAGAAGTCTCAGAATCCGCAGGTCAAATGCTGCATGCAGATTATGTAGAGTCTGGCAATTATCCGATCATCATGGCCAATGAGTTTGGCGGGGTGATCTTCCATGAAGCCTGTGGACATCTGCTGGAGACGACTCAAATTGAGCGGAAGACTAGTCCTTTCTCAGAGATGAAGGGCCAAAAGATTGCCCATGAAAATCTGACAGCTTGGGATGAAGGTCTGTCTCCCAATGCCTTTGGCTCCGTGGATATGGATGATGAGGGCATGCCCGTTCAGCGCACTCTGTTGATTGAAAACGGCATCCTCAAGAATTTCCTGTCGGATCGAGCAGGTTGCATTCGTACAGGACATCCTCGCACAGGGAGTGGCCGTCGGCAAAGTTACACCTATGCGGCGGCGAGTCGGATGCGCAATACCTACATTGCCCCTGGGAACTTTACCAACGATGAACTGTTCGCTTCGGTAGATAAGGGGATTTACTGTAAGAAGATGGGTGGCGGTAGTGTTGGCCCGACGGGTGAATTTAACTTTGGTGTGGATGAAGCCTATCTAATCGAGAATGGCAAAATCACCAAGCCCCTCAAAGGCGCGACTTTGATTGGTGAAGCCAAGGAAATTATGAAGCGGATTTCCATGTCTTCGCAAGATTTGGGCCTGGCGGCAGGCTTCTGTGGCTCGATTAGCGGCAGTATCTACGTCACAGTGGGACAACCCCACATCAAAGTGGATGAGATTACGGTGGGTGGTCGCTAAAGCACCGTTACAACCGCAAGAAATTACACCTAAAAACACCTTTAGAGAATACACCTAAAAAATAGGAGAACCCGTTAACGTGTCTGATGTTGCTACCATCGCTACGATCGCAAAAGAAAAAGCCCAAGCCTTAGGCATTCAAAAGTTTGATGTCTGTGGGTCTACCGTTGATGAAGCCAGCGTCCAAGTTGATCAAGGTGAACCTAAACAGGTCAAAGCCTCTAAACGCTCTAGCGTGATGGTCCGCGTTTGGAATGAAGCGAACACTGTGGGCGTAACCACCACTAGCGAGGTCGATGAACTGGGACTCGAACTCGCCCTCAAAACGGCCCAAGAAGCGAGTGCCTTTGGGGCAAAAGAGCATGTGCCGGACTTTAGTCCAGAAGCCACCGCTACTTTAGATGCCACTCAATCTGAGCTAGTGCCCCAAGCGGAAATTGCCACCCTAATTGAGAACCTGGTGCAGACCGAAGCGAAGTTGATGGACGCCCATGATGCGATCGCAGGGGTTCCTTATAATGACCTCGCCCAAAGAGATGCCCAGCGGTTCTACCTCAATAGTGAGGGGGCCATGCGGCAAGAGGCCCGGTCATCCAGTTCGATTTATCTTTACAGCAAAACAGAACAGGAAGGCAAGCGTCCCCGTAGTGCTGGCGCTTACCGAGTCAGCCAAGGTCTAAAGCAGCTCGACATTGAGGGGTGCTTGCAAGAGACCGCAGAAAAGACCATCAGTCATCTGAACTATCAACCGATTACCTCTGGAAAGTATCGCGTTGTCTTGTCTGCCGAAGCCTTTTTGAGTTTGTTAGGGGCCTTCTCCAACCTCTTCAATGCCCAAAGCGTGCTTGATAATCGCAGCCTATCCACGGTTGAGTCACTTGGTACTGAAATTGCGTCACCGCTACTGTCCGTTGCCGACGATGCTCTCCATGCTGACAATGTGGGTAAAACCACCTTCGACGATGAAGGAACCCCTACACGACGCATTCCAATTATTGATAAAGGCGTCCTCACGAATTTCCTTCATAGTTCAGGAACGGCTAAGCGGCTTGATTCGCAACTCACTGGCCATGCCAATCTGGGAGCAAAGGTCACCGTGGGGCCGCATTTCTACCATGTGTTTGCTGCCAGTACCCCTGAGCAAACCTATAGCTTAGAGACTGCCGAAAATGTTGTCTTTATTGATGATGTTCAAGCCCTTCATGCTGGCGTCAAAGCGCTTCAGGGCTCTTTCTCACTACCTTTTGATGGCTGGCTTGTTAATAACGGGGAAAAGATCAGTATTGAATCGGCCACCGTTGCGGGAGACTTCCGAGAACTGCTTAAGTCGATTATTTATGTGGAATCGGAGGCGGAACTGACTCCTGGTGGTATTTGTCCCAGAATCTGGGTGGATGAGCTATCCATTACAGGAGAATAGAAGGCTGTAGGCCAGCTTTAGTGATTCAATAAATGAGGCAATATCTGAAGTCTGACGGCAGAGTCATCGGGGCTAAGGCTAAGGAAGAACTGTTCAGTTGTGGAAAGTGTATGGATGACTGGCTGATGAATTATTAAAGCGTTATACATCTGGCGAGAGGGATTTTCGGGATACTCTTCTTAGAAGAGCAGATCTGTCTAGAGTTGATTTATCTGGTTGTGACTTGTCCAACTGTGATTTGTCCGACAGTAGTTTGAAGTGGACTAATTTAAGTGGGACTAATCTCAGTAAAGCTAATTTGGAAAGGATTAATGGTTTGGGAATTAACTTCACTGGTGCCAACTTGTGTATGGCGAATACGAGTGGAGCAGACTTCAATGAAGCTAATCTGACTGGGGCTGAAATGAACTGTTGCCTTTGGGATAGTGTTCTGGAAGAAAGCACTATTCTCACTAATGGCACTCTTATAGTTGAACCCACCAAGTGCGATTCCAAATGAACTGCTGAGTCATTTGGGGCATAGAATACATTCCCTACGTAGGGCAGCCTAAGCCTGTTAGGCCTAGCCCTCCCATTCATAGCCCATTTCTTTGAACACCCAACAGGCTAGATAATATCTTGTGCAAAGAGAGCTTTGGCTTAGGACTTGGGGATTTCAATATGCAGAGGGGGTAATACAAATGTCTCAAACTGCTCAAAGGTAATGCATATGGAAATCTATGTGTGGAGTTGAGCTCGAATGCATCTGCAATTCAATCGAGAGGTAAACTAAGTGACTGGATTTTTGGCTCAATAGCTGTTTCAGGGAGGTTGTTCTATTCAAGTTGAAGAGGGTAATGTTAGGTAAAAATTTCCCTCCACTAGAATGATGCTAACGCTTTCTAA
>JANQPU010000287.1 GCA_028285315.1 Acaryochloris sp. IP29b_bin.176 | reverse complement strand
CTGCAATCTCTATTTTCAAAACACTGGGCATAGGGGAATTCAAGTATCGACTATTGATTTCCCCTAACATAGGTCAAAATTATGCCGAATTGGTATTATAACTCCCCTTTCTAATCCCAGCGCATTGGCCCGAGAAGATGAAATGATTAAAGTGTAATTTTACGTTTTCCCGCATGTGGAAGAAACAATGATTATGGAGTGAAATGGGCTGAAAGAAAGAATAGCGCTCAACAGATGCTAGATTTAGCACTTTACTTGTCGAAACTAAGATTGGGGCTGTCTCAAACACCTGAAGCTAAACTTATGGTCGGTTAGAGGAGCCTCAGCTCAGCGTATGACGAATAAGAAATGACACAACGACCAATTTTCCGATCATCTGATATTTGGCCTGGAATTGAGAAATATCGAATTGAGGAACTGCCAGCTACTGGTTTATTTCGGTTGAGCATGAGAAAAATTGTCGATCATTACCTATATCCTTTTTCTAATTCAGAGAGGTTCCAAGAAGATTTCAACTATAACTACTACGACAAAGCTTGCATCGTTACCGATTTAGTGTCTCTCAAAAAATTAAGTGCAATTCCATACTCGGCCTCAAGAGACTCTTATGAAGGTGGTTTTATCTATTGCTACACAGAACCAGACCGTGTTCTGGCAGGTAAACAAACTGAGGGCTGGGTGTTCTTTCAGCACACACGGTATGACGCTGTAATTAAGTGCGGAAAGAGTGAACGCCATCCATTGAAGCGGATTACGGAACAGTATCAGCCTGATTCGACCAGTCGCGTAACGAATACACCTGAACCCCCTGTGGTATTAAGCTTATTATGGACACAATCAGCTTTAGTTGCAGAACGCGACATCCATATGGATTTGGATAGTCGTAGATTACGAGATAAGAATGGCAAAGAGTTTCGACGGGCTGGTGTGGAATGGTTCCTAGATCGCCCTGAAGAAATGATGAACATCATTCGTAAGGTGGTTTGGGAAGATCGAGAACACCAACGGATAGTAAGCGAGGAGTTCGCTGATATTTTTTAAGCCCTTACCAGGTATAAAGTTAGCCTTGCTTTTGACTGATTAGAGGCTGGCATCATCTGACTCAGCGTAATCAATGATCACTGTATGCGAGAGATGATTCAGGTGCGAGAGCGTCGTCAAAACAGCAAGCGACATGTTTTTTGGAAGAACATGTCGCTTGCTGTTTATTGAGACTGCTGTGGTTATGCTTTTGCTTCTTGGCGCTCCTTGGCTTCCTTAATTACCTCTTCTGCCACATTGGTCGGACAAGCGGCGTAATGAGAGAACTCCATGGAGAACTGACCCCGACCGGAGGTCATGGTCCGCAGGTCACCGATATAGCCAAACATTTCACTTAGGGGCACATCAGCCTTAATTCTGGCACCCATGGGGTTCGAGTCTTGGGACTTGATCATGCCCCGACGACGGTTCAGGTCACCAATCACATCCCCCACGTGATCATCCGGCGTGAAGGCATCTACCTTCATGATTGGCTCCAGTAACTGAGGACCCGCCTTAGGGACCGACTGACGATAGGCCGCCTTGGCTGCAATTTCAAACGCAATGGCCGAGGAGTCTACAGGGTGATAGGCACCATCCATTAACGTGACCTTCATGTCGACGCAGGGGAAGCCCGCCAGCACACCTTTCTCTAGGCTATTGCCAAAGCCCTTCTCAACGGCAGGCCAGAATTCACGAGGCACGTTACCACCCGTGACCTTAGACTCGAATTCGAATCCTGTTCCGGGTTCGCCGGGTTCGATGACATAATCAATCTTGCCGTACTGACCCGAACCACCCGACTGCTTCTTGTGGGTGTAGCTATCTTCGAGACGTTTGGTAATTGACTCTCGGTAAGCCACTTGGGGTTTACCCACTTCGACTTCAATACCGTGGGTACGCTTGAGGATATCGACTTTAATATCGAGGTGCAATTCACCCATCCCTTTGATGATGGTTTCACCACTATCTTGATCGGTTTCCACCCGGAAGGAGGGATCTTCTTGGACCATTTTGCTGAGAGCCATACCCAACTTCTCGTCGGTGCCTTTCTTCTTGGGTGCGATCGCAACTGAGATCACCGGATCAGGGAAGACCATCGGCTCCAGCGTGGCAGGCTCTTTCGGATCGCAGAGAGTATGTCCCGTCTGCACATTCTTCAGGCCGACGATGGCAACGATATCCCCAGCTTGGGCCGCAGTGATTTCTTCGCGAGAATCCGCATGCATTTCCACCAAACGACCAATCCGTTCTGTTTTCCCGGTGGCGGTATTCAACACCGTGTCACCCTTGGAGAGGGTACCGGAATAGATGCGAGTAAAGGTCAAGGCACCAAAGCGGTCATCCATAATTTTGAAAGCTAAAGCCCGCAAAGGATTATTGGGATCGACCACCGCAAACTTTCCAGTCTCATGCCCTTCCAAATCAATCTCCGGTTGAGGATTGACTTCTTTGGGGTTGGGCAGATAGTCCACAACAGCGTCTAGGACAAGCTGAACACCCTTGTTTTTGAAGGAGGAGCCACAATAAGTGGGAAAGAACGCTAGTTCACGAGTGCCTTTGCGGATGCAGCGTTTGAGATTCTCAATACTGATCTCTTCGCCTTCTAGGTACTTCTCCATCAAGTCATCGTCTTGCTCAACCGCCGTCTCGATCAGTTGCTCACGGTAGGTGGCGACGTCATCCTTCATGTCTTCAGGGACGTCTTTAATCTCGTAATTCATGGGGTCGCCGGAGTCGTCCCAAATCCAAGCTTTCTCGGTGAGGACATCCACTACACCGACGAAATCATTCTCGGTGCCGATGGGGAGGGTCATTACCAAGGGCTTAGCAGCCAGAATGTTTTCAACTTGGTCGACGACACGATAGAAGTCAGCGCCCATCCGGTCGAGTTTGTTGACATAGATAATCCGAGCGACTTTAGAGTCGTTGGCATAGCGCCAGTTGGTTTCAGATTGGGGTTCAACACCGCCAGACCCACAGAAAACGCCGATACCCCCGTCTAGGACCTTGAGGGAACGATACACCTCAATCGTGAAGTCAACGTGCCCAGGGGTATCAATGATATTGAGCTGATGGTCTTTCCACTCACAAGAGGTGGCAGCAGACTGAATGGTAATCCCCCGTTCTTGCTCCTGCTCCATAAAGTCAGTGGTGGCCTCACCTTCGTGCACTTCACCAATCTTGTGGATTTTACCGGTAAGCTTCAGGATTCTTTCTGTTGTAGTCGTTTTACCGGCATCTACGTGGGCAAAGATACCAATGTTGCGATAGCGGGTGAGGTCTTTCATCTTTCTTCTCTAAGGGATAGCGCTACAAACGTCGACAAGCCATCAAGGGACGACTGACTGTTAGATTACCCGTGTAGCAAGTTTGGGCGTCAAAAAAACTTCGTATTAAAATTCTAAAGTCTTCGTTAATTATGCCCAGGGCAATATTGCTGATTGTAAAGTATCTTGACGTAAAGTTGTAAGGATCTCTGGAAGTAAAAACCGCACTTAGGGTAGGTTAGTGCATTTTCCCTATGTATGCTGGAGAATTCCTACTACTTAAGAACCTACCCACATGGATGCTGTCTCTATAGGATAACGGGAGTGGGTTGAGCTTATTAGTTTAGGATATTAATCTTGCCCCTACCCGCTGTTTTGAAGTCTAACTTGCATCACCATCAGATTACCCATGAGTGCCCCGTTATTTCAACAAGGCCAAGCGCAACTTCGACAAAAAAAATACGCAGATGCGATCGCAACCTTTACCCAAGTGCTCGCAGTCGATCCATTTTCGATCGAAGCCTATTGCCAACGGGGGTTGGCCCACTATGATTCGGGCAATGTCTATGCCGCCATTGAGGACTATGGTAAGGCCCTAGACATTGATCCTAAATCGGCAAAAGCTTATTACTGCCGTGCCCTAGCCCGACTTTCCTTAAAAAATATGCCCGGTACGATGGTTGATGTAGAGCAGGCGATTGGCTGCGATCGCACCTATGCTGCCGCCTATAAACTGCGGGGCATTGTCCATCGCAAGCAAGGGGATATCCAGGCTGCGATCTCAGACTTCAAAGTGGCCTCGGGTTTATATCTCGACCAAAAAGATGCAGAGGGTGCCCGTCAATGTATGGACAAGATCGAAGAAATCCGACCTAAGACACCGGCGAATACTGCTGCTCCGATTACAAAGGCATCCGCCCCGCCGCCTGCCCTATCGGAAAAAGATTACTTTACGCAAATCCTCGATCGGGCCAAAATCGGTCAGCTCAGTCAAGCCCTCTCGGATATCAATTGGGTCTTACAAGCCGATCCACAGGACGGCAAAGCCTATTGCTGTCGAGGGCTAGTTTATTGCAAACAGGGCAACTACCAAGCTGCGATCGCAGATTTTAACCAAGCCCTCACCCTCAACTTTGAAGATGCCATTACCTATCGAGGACGCAGTAAAGCCCGATTGAACCTCAAGGATCCGCAAGGGGCGATCTCAGACTGCAATCAAGCCTTATTCTTATCACCAGAGGATAGTGATGCCTATGTTGCCAGAGGCAATGCCTATCGAGCGATTGGGCATAACTTGGGGGCGATCGAAGATTATGCTGAAGCTTTACGCCTGAATGGCAACAATGCCGATGCTTTTTTCCAGCGTGGTCTCACCTACGTAGGCATGAAGGAACATCCCCAAGCGATTGCCGATTATCAGCGGGCCATTAGCCTATTTTGTGGTCAGGAAGACTGGTTCAATTATCAGCAAGTCTTAACTCAACTCCATAAAATTCAACCTGTCGCCACTTCTGAACCTCCAACCACTCCCCCTGAACCTTTAACAACCTATGAGCGCCTTTGGCAACGATTATTGGACCTGTTGGGGGGCAACCAAGATTTAGCAAAAGGTATGGTTCGTCGCATGAGAACGTCGTACCCGGGTCGTTCTGAAGAATGGTACTTGGAAACCGTGATTCTAGATTTAGAGCAACATTTGAGATAGTCTCCGCTCTTAGTCAGGGCATAGAACGGACCTGATCCGACTTTTTACCAAAAACTCCCGACTTCAGCCGACTGACAGGAGACGATTGGCAAAGCTAGGCTGTGCTTAATTTCAGCGTTATACCGCTGATTTGATGCTCTCACCGTCCTGATCTATGAACGCTGTTGCTATCTTTATCGCTCTACTCAAAGACCGACAAACCTTTCTCCAAGAAATTCATGAAGGGAAGCGATTGTCGGTCAAAATTTCCGCCTTGCTCATTTGCAGCTTTTGCAGTTTTGCTGTCTATGGGGCAATTGTGGGGTCCTTTCACAGCCCACTCCAAGCCTTGTCTTCCGGGCTAAAATTGCCGACCCTCTATCTGATTACCTTACTGGTCTGTTTGCCCGCCCTGTATGTTTTTAATGCCTTATTTGGGTCTCGCCAAACCATCGCTCAGCATTTTACCTATGTGTTGAGTGCTGCCGCCGTCATTGCGCTGCTGCTCGTAGGCTTTGCCCCCATCACCCTGTTCTTTGTGATCACGATTACTCCTGTCCAGGATTACTCGTTTTACTTGCTGCTGAACGTGGTGATTTTTGCCCTCACAGGTGTCTTTGGGGTGTCTTTCCTCTATCAAGCCATGCGGCCGGTGGCGGAGTCAGAGACCGATACCAATGTGCAATTACGTTCTACTATCCTGCGCTTCTGGTTTTGTTTGTATGGTTTTGTGGGTAGCCAATTGGGATGGACCTTGCGCCCCTTCTTCGGTTCGCCTGGAGCATTCGAGCTGTTTCGACCTCGGGAAGGCAACTTTTGGACGGGGGTCTGGGATGCGATCGCAAACCTTATGCAGGGTGCTGGATAAGAAGCATGAGTAGGACCCACAACGTAGCGCAACTGCAAGCCTTGCGGTTGACCGCCGATGACATTGAAGCCCAAACTGGCTTTATCGCCAATCGCTTTTTTATCGGTAGTTTACTGGGAGGGGTATATCGTCTATCTGCCTGGCGTCAACCTCAATATTGGCTGCGCATCTTGGGCATAGAAATAATTATGTTAGCTTTTACCAGCATGCTGTCTATGCCAATTGGCTTGATTACTCTCCGAGATCCAGCGCCTCAACCGACCCAAAGGTTTATCCAGATCACGACCACTGCAACAACGCTGATGTTCTCTGGTTGGCATCTCTATCTATGGCATCGGACTCGCACCTTACGCACCCTGATGTGTTTGTTAGACGATATCGACCAATACAATCAATTGGTGGAGACTGTGATGATTCTCAAGGGTTTGACCCAAGTAAATCAGCCTGCAGTAGATTCAGAACAAACATTGATTCTGTCTGCATTAAAGGCGAGTCGAACAAGTTTGGTCACAGCACTGACACTAGAAACGTTGATCCGCCGTCATCGACAACTCTTCCACCGTAACCAAGCCCTATGGTTAGATTTAGACCAAGCCCTGATAACTCTCAAAGCCCTTGAGCTGCAAGAGCAAGCGCAGGACTATCAACATGTGATCGACCAAGCCTTGTACATCAGTATGAGCGTGCAAACCACTGTGCGACAACTATCTCTAGACGAGACGCCCAGGTGATAGACTTCTGCTGATGAAAGCCTCATCGGTTGTTGTTGGGCTAACCATGAAATCATGGCACTGAAGTGACTAATCGCTGGATTGCCCGCAAATATGAATATTGACCAGAGCGATAAATGCGGAAATGGTTCGCTTCTGGCACCACCACTAATTCTTTAGGTGTCTCTGCGGGTGTCGCTTGATAGAGAGAGCGGCTCATCCATACGGGTACAATCTGATCCGCCGAGCCATGTAAGAATAAAACAGGTGTTTTGAGGGACCGCACCTTAGCCAAAGAATTGAACCGTTGCGTCAAGATCCAATCAACAGGCAATAACCGAAACCAACCCGTCTCTCGGGCAACGGCAGGTAGTGAGGTAAATGAGCTTTGCACAATTAAACCAGCCGCCTCCGGTTGCTTTACCGCCAAGTCTATGGCAATGGCCCCTCTCAAAGATTCGCCATAAATCAAAATTTGATGGGCAGCAATGCCAAGCGTTTGCGTGAGATAGCGCCATGCAGCCTGACTATCTTCGTATAGACTCGCTTCACTGGTGGGTTGACGAGGCGAGCTATTACCATAGCCACGATAATCAATGAGCAAGACAGAAAAGCCAAGCTGACGAAACCCTTCAACTCGCGCCAAATGACTGTAGGATCCTTTATTGCCTGCTCTGCCATTGAAATACAGAATGACCTTCGGCTCGTTTAAGATGTTGTGAGGTTCTTGGGATAGTGCAATTGCTTTTTCACTTTCATGAGGGGCGGGAACCCACCAACCACTCAGATATTCAGAAGTTGACTTTACAGGAATATTGATCGTTTGAAACGGTAAACGAAACGGTTGGTCACTCGGTACCGTCTCTATTGTTTGCTTGGAATCGTAAAGTAGAGCTTCTTGCCGAACAAAAAAGAATAGACAGATCCCTGAATAGACAAACACAGTGCTAGCAGCTATGCCCTGTGCCAGACGATAGCTGATGCGTCGTAACCTAGATTTCCAATAGGGATTGGATGGGAGTAGCAATATTTATAGCGTGAAGCAAGACAACCATTTTGGTCCCTGTACGCTGGAGACCTGGTGTAGAGACGAATAAGCTGAAATAACGTTCCTGCTGATGTTGTGAAGGGACAGCTGGATCTCATCTAAATAGACGCAGGGAGAAGTTCTCTCATCGCTTGGGCAACTTGGGAAGCCGAGGAATATCGTTTTTGAGGTTGAGGGTGGGTAAGGCGCTGAATCACATCTGCCATTTCTGGGCTCAATCGCGGAACATCTTCAACATGGAGCCGAAACTCTTCATCTCCCAACCGATAAAAAGCATCGGGTTCCTGTCCCGTTAGTATGTAGACGAGGGTGGCTCCCAAAGCATAGAGATCGGAGGCAGGGGCCGCTTTTCCAGCTTGCAATTCTGGGGCTGTGTAGCCAACGGATCCAATAAATGTCCCGGCTTCCGGGCTTAAGAGCTGCATTTCACCGAAATTGACCAGCACTACCTCCTTAAATCCGTGTGGGATAGTGGGGCGTAACAAGTTTGCGGGCTTAAGATTGCGGTGAATAATAGCAGGTGATTGTTGATGGAGATAATCAAGAACCTCACAGATATCAGAGATCCATTGAATGGTTTGGGTTTGGGAGAGGGGGCCTCGATCAGCAATCCATTGCTTTAGACTTTGGCCATAAATCATCTCGCTGACGAGATAAGGCTGGCCATCTACCTCAAACGCTTCATAAATTTTGGGCATGCCTGGGTGACTGATCTGGCACAGCTGCATCGCTTGTTCTTGAAAGGCCACTAAGGCATCTTCATGCTCTAGCCATTCTTGCTGGAGTGTTTTGAGCACGACC
>JANQPU010000249.1 GCA_028285315.1 Acaryochloris sp. IP29b_bin.176 | reverse complement strand
TTGCAACGTAGGTCATAATCGTAGGCTCTAGGCATTGGGAGACTCGGGTAATAGATGGACTTATGACATGACGTCCTCACCTACCTGGCGGTTGCTATATACCCGTTTTGAACTGCTTTTTCTACCCACTGGCGTAACGTCATATTCCTTGGACTCGGATTTGTTATCTGGCTCAATGGACTGCTGTCCAAGACAAAGATCATGAGCCAAATATATCTGCTACAAAAACCGATGATTCATCCATCTCTTGTTCATCGAAGCGTTCAAACCATGAGGCAAATAAATCATCTAGAGCTGCAATGGTAGCCTTGGTTCGCTCATTTTTATCGATTACATCGTGCATTGCTTGAAGATATACTTTCAATTTCTGCATATCTTCTGGGCATAGAAATTCTGCATATCTGTCTCTAAATCTTCTCAGGCAACTAGCGATTTCTGCTACTGCTTTTGCACGCTCTTCTGGAGTAGTGATTTGAGAATAAGCTTGAGCACGCACTCCTATCGTGAGCCATTCTGAACTAGCCTCTTGTCTGATGCTTTCAGGGATATTAGACAACCTTAAGAGGTCATTGAATAAGTTCGCGATCAGTTCGACAGCCTTCTTAGTAGCAGGGTCGTTAGAATAATTCGCTATCGATTCGGTAGTCATAGCAATGTAGTCTTTAATACTTGCCCAGTTTCCATTCTCACACATCGGTTCAAATCCTCGCACCAGCTTTTAACCTGAGTTCAAAGATTGACTCTCCACCACTGCCATCGCCCCATTCCAATAACATGAAATTAACCTGCGGATCGGTGTGAAGGTGGACTATTCAGATTTAATCTAATCAGGGCCTAAATAGTGAAGTGTTAGAGGAGAGGCAATGTCTTACATGAATATCAAACGCATGATTGTTGGTTGTATGGGTGCGATCGCAACCACCGTAACCCTATTCACAATACCCGTATCAGCCAACGAACTCACCAAGGTGTTAGCCGATACCCCCATGCAGCTTCAGATGAAAACCTTAGATAGCAGCTGGCAGCGGCTGAGTTTGAACCAAGAATCCCTAGGGCCAGCGATGTTGTTTGGCATGTCCGGGTTACTCCAATCTGCCTTGAGGACCAATATTTACTACACCCAAGGCCAAACTATTACCCTGGGGAAACAAAAATATCTTGTGGTTTATCGTCCTGAAGGCAGCAGCCTGACGCTAACTGCACTGATCAACAGCGGTCGCAATACTGCTCCAGAATCCCTAATCAAAGCGCTCACCCCTGATACTCAGTTGGTGCCCTCTTTGATTAATCTCTCTAAGATCGAGAGTCTCCAAGACATTCAGCCCTTTGACCTCCAAAAAGAAATTAGGGAGTCTAAGCAAGCCTCACCCAAGGAATCAAAATCCATCGAAAAACCGAAGACAGCTCCAAAACCTACTAATCCCTCTTCTGAGTCCTAACAAAAGGCTGTTGGGGACCATACCCGAATTGAGCGGTTTCTATTACCTTAGAAACAGTTCATTTTTTCGACTATGGTAACCCAACCCCAACCTCGCTACTCCGTTCAGTGGTTTGAGCAGATTGGACAGATTCCGCAGCAAGCTTGGGATGATTTGGCAGTCCCCTTGAAAACGCCCTTTTTAGAGTGGCACTGGCTACATAATTTGGAGACGTCGGGTAGTGCGATCGCGCGCAAGGGATGGTTACCTCAACACCTAACGGTCTGGCGTAATCAAACCCTGGTGGCCGCAGCCCCACTCTACGTCAAAGGCCATAGCTATGGCGAGTTTGTGTTTGATCACCAATGGGCGGATGTGGCCTATCGGATGGGGATTGAATATTATCCTAAGCTATTGGGCATGGCTCCCTTTACGCCCGCAGAAGGCTATCGGTTTTTGGTGGCCCCAGATGAAGACGAGGATATGCTGACGGGGTTGATGGTGCAGGTGATTGATGGTTTTTGTGCTCAAAACAACCTATCAGGTTGTCACTTCCTATTCGCTGATCCGGACTGGCAGCCTGTGATTGAGCGCCATGGGTTTAAGGGCTGGCTGCATCACAGCTATATTTGGCAGAATGAAGGCTTTTCGACGTTTGAAGACTATTTAGGGGCTTTTAATGCTAATCAGCGCCGCAACATTAAGCGAGAACGTAAGAGTGTTGCAAAAGCGGGGCTGGAAATCCGAACTTATCGGGGGGAAGAGATTCCAGACTTTCTTTACAGTCGGATGCATCATTATTATCAAGATACCTGCGACAAATTTATGTGGGGTAGCAAATACCTAACCCGGCGGTTTTTCCTGGATCTGCAAGCGATTTATGCTCATCGGGTTATGTTTGTCGTTGCTTACCCAGAGGGAAACGCTCAACAGCCTGTGGGGATGTCTTTTTGTTTAACCAAAGGCGATCAGCTCTATGGTCGCTATTGGGGCAGCGATCAGGAGTTTGACTGTTTGCATTTTGAAGCTTGCTATTATTCACCGATTGAATGGGCTGTAGCGCGAGGAATTCAGCGGTTTGACCCTGGCGCAGGGGGCAGACATAAGAAACGACGGGGGTTTCGAGCAACGCCAAACTACAGTCTGCATCGATTCTATGCGCCTCGTCTTCAACAAATTTTTCATCACTATATTGATGAAATTAATGAAGATGAGCAGCGGGAGATTGATTATATCAATCAAGCATTACCCTTTAAGAAAAAAACTGAACCCTAATTTTGGCCTTGCTATTCAGGTGATGTAGCGCTGGGGCATCATTATTATTATGCTCAAGTCTAGACTAGCTGTATGTTCAGTTAGCCAAAGGCAGAGGGCTAGCTAATGGCTAGAGTATAAATCAGAACAGAGTCAGAGGGATCTAGATTTGACACTTCTGCTACTGAGGGTGTTGCTCTGAAATTAGATCGCAGCGCCAGGAACTGATGTGAACCTAAAGCATTGAAGAGAAGCTAGAGATCACCATCAGTGGAATAGTAGAGGATTGAGCAGAGAGGGATTCTTCTCCTGTCAGATATCCCATGCAACCGTCCATGAGCATGTAGACTGCTACGAGACCTACTGCAGACACAGCAACAAGTACCCCAGCGAAAATGAGAGACTTCTCACTAGAATGGTGAGCCATCTTCATCAATTGCAGGGACCAGATCACAAGTCCAATAGCACCGACAAGTAGAATAATCATAACTTTACTAATTTTAATAAAATTAAAGACTAATCCACCACTAATTGGTGACTCTACAGGTTGATTTAAGAATTAGACCTGGCGAATGGGAACTTGGTGATCCTGCAAATGGGTCTTTATCTCTGCTATGGATAACTGCCCGTAGTGGAGGAGGGATGCTAGCAAAGCCGCTTCAGCTTTGCCTTCTGTTAACGCCTCTCGGATGTGATCGCAGGTGCCAGCCCCCCCAGAAGCAATCACTGGAATCTCCACTTGTTCGGCAATGGTGCGGGTTAAATCCAAGTCATATCCCGCTTGGGTGCCATCGCCATCCATACTGGTGACCAAGAGTTCACCCGCACCGCGCGCTTCCATCTCTTTTGCCCAGGCGATCGCATCGAGGCCAGTATTGTCCCGACCACCCCGAATGAAAACATCCCAGCCTTGGTCATCTCCAGTCCGGCGACGCGCATCAATCGCCACGACGATGCATTGTCGACCAAAGCGATCGCTGGCTTGATTCACAAAGTCTGGATTCCGAACGGCGAAGGAATTAAGACTGACTTTATCTGCTCCGGCTCGTAACAATTTTTTAATGGTTTCTAAGGATTGGATCCCTCCTCCTACGGTCAGGGGAATAAAGACTGCTTCAGCTGTTCGGTACACCACATCAAAGATGATGTTCCGATCTTCATGGGTGGCAGTAATGTCCAGAAAGACTAACTCATCGGCTCCAGCCTCGTTATAAATCTGGGCTAACTCTACGGGATCCCCAGCATCTTTGAGGTTGACGAAGTTCACCCCTTTGACAACTCGTCCAGCTTTAACGTCTAAACAAGGCAAAATTCGCTTGGCTAGCATGGTGCTTTCTCTTTCAGTCACTGGATAGGGAGGAATGTTCTAGAAACTCGAACTTCCTAACCAAATAACATCCTAAGCTACTTCTGAGTCATATTTGTTGATTTTGGTGACTTCACAGGCCAGAGATGCCAATGCACTGAGCCTTCCTGGGGCCAGTTTTGGAATGGCCCTGGAAAACGTGGGGTATTGCTGATTGGACTCCCCCAAAAGTCTTGACTTGGAAGAGGTAGAGGGGGGATGGCTAGCTTAGGAAAAACGGCAGGATCGGCTACATCTAAGTTGGGCGCTGATATACCTAATGTGATCGCTCCCTTAGCAATGGCACCATTAACGACTTCTCCCTCTTGAATCAGAGGTACAGCGCTGTGCGTATCATTCCCTGTTAACTGACGCCACCAAGGTAGGGGTAAAGCGAGAGTTTCGCGCCACAGGTCAAAATTGGGTTGCTCAGCCAGAGGCAGCTCGCCTTTTGCAAAGGCTTCTTGTAATGAGGCGACGATCCGGTCTCGGTTAACAAATTTAGAACGATAATTCCAGACAAATCGTTGGGGTTCTTGGCCGTCCCACTTCCACAGTGTCCCGTTAATGAGCAGATTGTAATCAGATTGGTTGTCTAGATCAGGTTCAACTGGGTAAGGCAGACTAATATGGCCACGGTAGTTGTCGATCAAGACATTGCCGTAAATCCGTTGCCGTTGTGTAGCAACTTGCACAGATGAACCATCGGCTCGGGAGTACCGCCGATCGGTAACGGTTCGCATATATACGCCAAAGTGAGTGTTGGCCTGTAACCAGTTGTGGGCTACCGTGACGCCGCTGGCATCGTGTGTGTATATGCCATCTCCCAACTTTGTAAATGCAACCACATTGTTGTCAACCAATATGGGGCCACCTCCCATTTCCACAAATATGCCGGCCCCTTGATTACCCAGTACAAGGTTGCGACTGATGCGTGCGCCTCGATAAACGTTATCGACCCAAATGCCAAAGCACTCATTATCGCGAAGGACATTCCCAATAATTTGCCCATCCACAAATCCATGAACTTTGATTCCCCCTGTTTCAGGGGCTGTAAAGCCTAAGCGATTGTTGCGTTCGATAACGTTGTAGGCAATGAATGATGCAGTTTGTTTCCATCCGGCGATACCACCTGTGCCATTGTCCGTAATGAGGTTGTGTCGAATAATGTGATACCCAACCCCCTCAGGGATCGGTTGTTCCAAGCCATCAATGTCATAGCGTCCTTCACTGCCGCTATCAATCCCTAGGCTTTTGGCAAAGCGAACGGTGTTGTTCTCAATCAGCCAATGATGTCCTGAGCGAGTACTTAATATTCCGGCTTGAGGGGATTGACTGCGCCAAAACCCGCTGGGAAAGGGGTTGGCACCATGCTCCATGACAAAACCCCGAACATGGATATAACCTAATCCGCGAATTTTTGGAGCAAATACGGCTCGACGGATACTAACCTCAAGAAAGGGTGGCTTGGATCGGGGATAGGCTTGGGATAGATGCACTCGTAGCCAGCGCTTTTGGGGATCGAAGTACCAAACCCCTGGCTGAGCATTAAGTGTTTCCAGGTCTAGCACTTGGCGAAGAGGGAGGCTTTGACAAAATACTTGACCCCGCAAATATCCTTCTGGCATTCGCTCTAGCTGTTTAGTGAAAGGATCGGTGCCCGGAAACAATTTTCGGGGCAAGGGGCCTTCCCAATAAGCAGACGATGTTGTTGACGCATCCGCTGATATGGGTTTGGCAGACCAAACCTCTGATCCTCGCAATACGACGGTCTCTCCTGATGCAGCTTCGTAGACAATCGGTTGATTAGGTTCTCCTCCTCGGGGAGGCGTGACGCGCTCTCGGTAGATTCCGGCATGGACAAGAATGGTATCACCCGGCTGAGCCTGCTGTGCTGCTGCATTAATGGTCCGAAAGGGTTTATTTTCTGTTCCGGGGTTTTGGTCTGATGCTGAGGGGTGCTGTTGGGCAACGACCAGCTGATGATTGGGTTCTGCCCGAAGGGTCCATGAGGTTAATCCCCAAAGGCAGACTGCTATTAGGACAGATAACACAATCAGTGGGATTCTTTTGCAGCGCATAGCTCAATAGAGAATAATAAAATCGACTGGTCTGCATTGATTCTATTCAAGAAGTGATAGTGAATGACGTGATGAGATTGAACGAGCTGATTGTGTTGTAGAAATGGGATTTTGACTGAGATCGGACGCTAATCTGAGCGTCCGTATTTCCTTGCTGTTTGCTAAGGGTGATGTAATGAGGCAGATCTCTTGTATCAGCGAAATCCTTGGAATGGCTGTCTTGGGTTTGAACAAATCAAGATGAGCTTTTTCCTAAAACTCTTATTTGCGATACAACGAAGATGTCTGTGATATTGAATTTTGAGATCGCACTCCCCATGCAAATCCACCGACTGCCTGCCTTTTCCGATAACTATATCTTTGTCCTTCACGATCCAGCGCAAAATATTGCAGCCGTGGTTGATCCGGCAGATCCACAGCCCGTCCTGAGGAAACTAAAAGACTTAGGGGCTGATTTGGTGGCCATCTTTAATACCCATCATCATTCGGATCATGTGGGAGGCAATCGGAGGCTCCTCCAGGTCTTTCCTAGTGCCGTTGTGTATGGGGGAGAGCAGGATCGGGGTCGTATTCCAGGACAGCAACACTTTCTGAAAGAAGGTGATCAGGTCTCGTTTGCCAATCGCACGGCTGACGTTTACTTCGTTCCCGGCCATACCCGTGCCCATATTGCCTATTACTTTCCTCCTGGTGCAGAGGAGGGCTGGGGTGAACTGTTTTGTGGCGATACCTTATTTGCGGGGGGATGCGGACGCTTGTTTGAAGGGACTCCAGCTCAGATGGTGGACTCTTTGAGTAAACTGCGCAATTTGCCAGAACATACCCGAGTTTGGTGCGCCCATGAATATACCCTCAAAAACTTACAGTTTGCTCTCACCGTTGATTTGGAGAACTTACACCTAAAAAATAGATATCAACAGGTACAAGAGTCTCGCAGTCAATCCCGACCTACTGTTCCGTCAGACATTGGCCTTGAAAAACAAACTAATCCATTTCTGCGCTGGGATCAGCCCAATTTAATTGCCCATACGAAAAGCAATACCCCAGTCCAGTGCTTTGCACGGTTACGGGGTATGAAAGATCAGTTTTAATTGGGAAATCATCTGAGGGCGTTGAGTCCACATGCCGCCACAGCTAAGATGGCAACGCACGCATAAAAGGTGGACACGACTCGCACTTCAGGCCAGCCGGACTGTTCAAAATGATGGTGAATGGGAGACATCTTGAAGAGGCGCTTGCCTACGCCATCGGGGCCTTTAGTGGCTTTGTAGTAGGTGACTTGGGCAATCACAGACAGAGATTCTACGAGGAAAAGACCGCTAAGGATTAACAGTGCCCAGAGGGTATTGGTAATCAGCCCCACTGCAGCTAGAGCGCCTCCCAAGGCTAACGACCCGGTATCTCCCATGAAGACTTGAGCCGGATTATGGTTGTGGGCCAAAAAGCCTAAACAGCTTCCCGATAAGCAGGCGCAGAAGATCATCAGTCCCGGCCAGTTGGGCGCGACCACAAGGGCCAGCCCTAGGAATGCGATCGCACTCGTTCCCGCCGCCAATCCATCCATACCATCCGTTAAGTTGACGGCATTACTTTCTGCCGCGACTACAAAAGTAGAGATGGCCAAAAACAGTCCGCCGATGGGGAGAGCTAGATCAAAGGGTAAAGCCAAGATAGCGATATCCGGGCGAGTCAACAATAGCCATAGCCCAAAGATCAGACCGCTACCAAACTCAATTCCCAATCGCAACTTTGCAGGGATGCCTTTGTTTGATTTCTTACGCAGAATTTGCCAATCATCAAACCAGCCGACGAGTCCCAGACAGAGGGTGAGTAGGCTGGCTGCTAAGACATTGACGAGATTGGCGCTGGCCGCAAACGCCACCCAAGCCACACTCAGTACTAAAGCCATGGGTAGAAAGAAAATCCCCCCCATCGTGGGCGTACCTGCTTTCTTCAGATGGCTTTGAGGACCGTCTTCTTGGATAACTTGTGATGCTTTCAGCGATGTCAACACTGGAACTGCCCAAAAGCCCAACAGGGTGACTACTAAAGTGCTGACCCAGAGGGGGGCAATAATAGAGAGTGTGGGGATATTTAGCCGACCGGAACTGACATCAGTGGCTAATGCCACCCCACTCAAACTGAGTAATAATAACCAATACAAATTACGGCCAGCCCCAGATCGAGTTGACTCCTTGGTCTTATGTGCAAGGACCATCTTTTCTTACTTAATCCTCATCTTCTTCAAAGTCATCCTCAGTCCCCATGAGGGCATTAATTTCTTCGCTATCCTCTTCTTCTAAGACTGCTTTAGTCTTTTCCTGATTCTCTCGATCCATCAACCGACCCGATCCTTCCAGCCATCCTAGGATGGATGCATCTTGCCGAGACTCCATAATTGGAGCTTTCTGTTCGCGAGGTTGTTCTCGGAGGGATGGGTTTTCCATTGTTCTTTGCTGATGAAAATGATTGAACTTGCGCAGATGCCGCTTCTTATTTTACTCAGATAATGGGGATTTGGCACTCTTAAAGCATAGAGCCCCATCAATTCCGAGGACAAAATTTATCAGTAGAATAATAAAGGTGATTGAACTTCAAGAGGTTACCTTGATGCTGTGCTCTTTAATCTGCATCATTAAGGATGCCCATAAGGTTGACAATCTTTTTTCTAAGGTTGACAATGATGTAATAGCGTTCAGTGTGTCATGAAAAAGAGTGGTAAAAGTTCGGAAGCGTGGCGAAGAGATTCGTCAATTTATATTGGAGAGAGTGAACGATCATCCTCATGATATAGCTGCTCTAACGGCTCAAGAATTTAGCATTACAAGGCAAGCGGTAAACAAACATATTCAACGTTTGGTAAAACAAGACTCACTTGTTGTACAAGGTTCTACAAAAAATAGAGCCTACTATTTACGCTCATTAGTGGATTGGTCTAATGTCTATTCTCTAAAAAACCTGCTTGAGGAGCATGTTGTTTGGATTTCTGATATAAAACCCCTTCTAAAAAATTACCCTGACAATACCATTGATATTTGGTCTTATGGGTTCACTGAAATGCTAAATAATGCCATAGATCATTCATCTGGAGAAGAGGTCTTTATAAAAGTAGAGAGAACGGCTGTTGATACTACAATAGCTATCCATGACAATGGAAAAGGTATTTTTAAGAAAATACAGGAAGAATTAAATCTTGATGATGAGCGTCATGCAGTGCTGGAGTTGGCTAAGGGAAAACTGACTACAGATCCCGACAATCATACTGGTCAAGGTATATTCTTTTCCTCACGCATGTTTGATGGATTTGAGATCCTTTCTGGAAAAGTTTATTTCTCCCATGAATTCAATGACTCTGAAGACTGGATTCTTGAAAGATATAAATCTAACAAGGGGACGACAGTATTTATGAAGCTTAAGAATAATACCTCAAGAACCTCTAAGCAAATTTTTGATAAATTTTCCTCTGGTGATGACTATGCATTTAATAAGACAGTTGTCCCTGTTCGCTTAGCTCAGTATGAAAATGAAAATTTAGTCTCTCGCTCACAAGCGAAAAGATTACTGGCAAGAGTTGATAGATTTAAAGTGGTGATTTTTGATTTTTCAGATGTTGAATCAGTTGGTCAGGCTTTTGCAGATCAGATTTTTCGAGTGTTTAAGATACAACACCCTGAAATAGAGCTTATTATTACAAATGCAAATCAAAATGTTACACAAATGGTAAACAGAGCAAAAAGTGGTCTCAAGTAATTCCGGTAAGATTTTGGGTTGTGTCGCAAAAATAGGATCTGAACGAGAACCGATGGTAATCTAGGAGGCCG
This sequence comes from Acaryochloris sp. IP29b_bin.176, assembly GCA_028285315.1. Classification (GTDB taxonomy): domain Bacteria; phylum Cyanobacteriota; class Cyanobacteriia; order Thermosynechococcales; family Thermosynechococcaceae; genus Acaryochloris. The sequence continues at coordinate 41 of JANQPU010000249.1, read as the reverse complement.
TGCTTCATTTCTCTCCCGTCCATGAAAACTGCTGATCTTTT
>JANQPU010000030.1 GCA_028285315.1 Acaryochloris sp. IP29b_bin.176 | reverse complement strand
TTAGAAAGCGTTAGCATCATTCTAGTGGAGGGAAATTTTTACCTAACATTACCCTCTTCAACTTGAATAGAACAACCTCCCTGAAACAGCTATTGAGCCTAGAAAAATTAGGACAACTCTATTTTGGCGATAGTGAAGTGACCAATGAGTATTCTCATTGATGTCCTCAAACAAGCTCCTAACTGTCGAAAAGCTCATGGTCGTTCTCACCCGCTATGGATTCTGCTGCTGTTGATAGTGTGCTTGCGGGGATCAAGGCTACCGTTCCTTACAGACCTTTGTCGAAAAACATCAACAGCCCTGTGACATCTATAATAGGTGTGGAACACCTGAGAATCCCCCCCACTCAACCTTTCGACGGGTGATGATGGGACTATGAGACTAGATTTGTAGGGTTATGCTAAGCCTTTGAGCATTGGATGTTCTCATAGGCACAAACTCGCCCGGCAGATAGCTATATGACCGCTATGGATGATAGGAGCATCGGTGTGTCCAGGTGTATCGTCCCATTGGCCTGGTATTAGAGGAGTGAGAAGCGGGTCAGTCTGTCTTAATGTAGTAAGGTCAAGAAACACCACCACATCACCTAGTACATCAGCTCGGTAGCTACCTCACCCCAGCACTGGCAATCATTGATGCAGGGCCATTGGGGCATCAAAAATAGGTTTCGACCTGAACTCAGCCGAATGGTTGCATTGGCTCAAGGATTCTGTCTTCGAGGATGATTATTGGCTACAAGATAAATAAGCACTGCTTATACCAATTCACCTATTAGGTGACCTGTATAGCCAAGGCGTCCAAGATATAAGAATATCCCGTTAGAGAAGCCACCACCTTCTTAGAGAGGGTACTGATTTGCACAAACAAAGCTGTCTCCAGTGCCCCAATAGACTCAAAGTTTTTGCCTTTGAATCGCTTTCTCAAGTCCTGCCATAAGCGCTCCGCTGGATTGAGTTCTGGACTATGGGATGGTTGCACAATCGGCAACACATTCTCAGGCCATCGAATCCAAGTCGCCATATGAGCTGTGGCTTGATCGATTGGCATCAGATTCAAACTTTGGGGAAAGGCGAAGCTGAATTGCTCAAGGAAGCGCTCAAAGCACACCCCATCAAGATGCGAAAAACGATAGAAGAAACGCTCTCCTGTCTGAGGTTCAATGGCTCCATACAGCCAGAATGCCTCTCGGGGCCACTGTACCGTCACGACAGGTTTCACACCGCGCAGAGTCAGGACCCGACCCGTGAGGGTCTTGAGGCCCCAACGACTTTCATCCATGCACCAGTAGCGCGCAGGTTGCCCTTGGGCAAAATAGCGGGTCATCACCTCAATGGCATCAGGAAGTTTTTTTATAGGCTTGTTGTTGAGTTTCATCCGTCTTGCGTGACCGAGGCCGAGGAACTTTGAGCTTGGCTTTGAGCCGATAATGCACGGTTTGATGGACGGTTTTGTAGGGCACTTCTAATCCACACGCATCTAGAAGCCATTGTTGGATAGCGCCATAGCTTTCAAAGCCTCTCGGTTCAGCCAGACGAGCTTTCAGCTTTTCGAGAGCTTCTCCGCCAATCATGGGGGGCTTACCAGGAGAGGTGGGAATCTCTAGCATGGTCTGTAATCCACCTGCTTTATACAGTTTGAGCCAGCGATACACCGTGGACTCCCCTCGCCCGGTCAGGGTTGCTAACTCCATGCGAGTGTTCACTTGACCACTTTTGAGCCAGTACAGGGCTTGCAAGCGTTCTTTGCGACGACCGGAGGATTGTTGGCGTAACAAGCGTTTAAGCGTGTCTTCACTTTCGGAGATTTCGATGCGTAACGGTCTGGGCATAAGGGATTAACAAGCATCAACTATCAATCCCCATAATACAAGTCACACATATGCTGAATTGGTATTAACTGGTCATTGCTTAGAACGATAGTGATTAATCTCCTGCGATTACAAGGCTATAAATCCCTCAAAACTGCTCTGCAGAAGCTTGCTAATCGGGTTGATGTTATTTTCTAGCTGCTAATTTAAAACAACCCTGTTAGACTATCGGTTTTCGTCAAGACATTAGACACCCTCCGAGTTTTTATGCGATTGAGAGGTTATTAATGATCAAGTTATACCGCTTAGATTCAATGGATAACACTCCTTTTAGCAGCAAGAATAAAACGGCAAATAATTTCTTCAGAAAGCAAGATATTGAATTCACAGATCGTGCTAGCGAATGCGATCTCTTTATTACTCGTCGTTATTCAGGAATACAGCATAGAATTCTTTTAAAGCTGTACTATGGCGACCGTCCAATTCTTCTTTGGACTCATGAGCCTCGATTTGATACACATCATAGTTCTCAATTAAGATCCTATCCATTATTGCCAAGTTTTCATATCATGAATGTCTATACAGGCGATATTCATATTAGTAACTACACAATATATTCATGGGCAATTCGGGAAAGTATTCCATTAATAGACAAGTCAAGCAATTCAGTTATTCTAACTAAAAGGCGATGTATTGTTTTTTTGAGTTCGTATATTAATCAACCTAAAAAACATTCTTTACCTAAAGATGGTCGTGACATTAATTTGACTGAAATTCGGCAGAAACTAGGTCTTATTGGTCATCGGCAAGGTCTTCTTGATATATATGGGAAGGGGTGGCCAAATGGGTTATCCATAGAAGATTCACGAGGCAGTGAATGGCATAATCGAAAGCAAGATATCCTGAAAAAATATAAATTCAATTTATGCCTTGAAAATACCAACTATGACTATTATTGTACTGAAAAAATCTGGGATAGTATTGCAGGGGGCTGCCTTCCAATTTATTTTGGAAAACATAACCGAATCTATGAGACTTTCCCTAGAAATAGTTTTATAGATGTTTCTGAGTTTCATCCATTTGAGTCTGTATTTGATTTTATTATAAATATGACTAAGGATGAATATATTGATCGCCTGAACCTTTGTATTAATGCCTACAACTTTTTATCTAAAAATCGCGAGGAATTAAAGCAGAAACGCCAAAAAATGCTTGACAATATTGTTAATCGAATTCATGCAATTGCTTCATGAAATTTTCTTCGTTTTCTACTACGCCAAAGAAAGGAATGATTAGGGATAGCCACCAGGGTAAGTTGCCACAGGAGAGCGGAAAGATGAATGAAGACAATAATATTGATAAGCCGACTAAAATCAGGAGGTTATGAATCAGAGTCGAGGATTTTCGCATTGCACATTAATCTACAGCACTAGATTTGTCCTGTCGTAGCTGATACCCTAGACTGCGTCTGCGGATGCCTCCACATATTTGAGAATTATCTCAATGGTGTTGAGTTCATGCTCAATACAAGTCATCTCTGCATTGAAATCCTGGTTCTCGTTGGCATTGTAATCAAAGATGTCATGCCCTGGGCGATAGTCTGTCTGGGCGCAGCGGTGATCGAAATATAATTCTTCAAGAATGGCTAACCCAGCTTGCCAGCGATCTAAATCAATTACTCTAATCTGCCGAATCCAAGCTTGTTTGACATAGATGGGCAGAAAGCGAGACATCTGGATATACGAAACCACACGATGGCAAGAGAGAGCGATCAGCTCCCCGAGAGAGGGGGTATCGGTTGTTGTACTTAACCGAACATTATCAGAACACGCAATTTTGACATGATCGCGGTTTTGTGAGGTTGAGTGTAGAGCTTGGGTTGAGTGGATCCATTTTGCTCGCAGGGCTTCGTCACTTTGTTGGAGATTCCAATAGGGCTTGGCACCTTGAGTTTTGGTGTTTAGGAAATTGCTAACCATTTAATCTTCTCCCAGTCATCAATACCCTCTTTTAGGAAGTAAACCTTAGTCGCAAACCCTTCGCGGAACCATTGGTTCTCCCTATTGGGGGATATGCTAAGCATCCCAGATCTAAAAAGGGTCAGCGATGAGAATCGTCACTGACCACAACTGAGAGCTATCACGACGATAACGTGACTGTTATCACCCGATATGACCCCAATCCGCCTGAATCACCTCATTCAGGCATCTCACTATCCAGGATACGAATTGAGTGTTTGTTCTGAGGGGTTTAAACTCAGCAAACAAGACGTTAAATAAGCTCCCATCTGCTCTACCAAGGTGGAGTGGGCGGAGAGGGAATTTTGGACAAATTGTTCAGGAGCAGACAAAGCTTTGAGCATTTGCCGAGCGGTGAGGAAACGCTCTCCAGGGAATCGGGCAATTGCCTTATTCAAAATAGCGACAAAGGCAGATTCTGCAACTGATGTCTCTGGGGACCAATCACAGGTACTAGTTGCGAGATTGAACAAATCGTAGGGGTCTTTACCCGTCAATAAATAAGTACTAATCAGACCCAAGCTGTAGAGATTGCTGGAGTAATAGTGTTGATCGAGAATGACTTGTTCATAGGGCAAGAAGCCAGATGTTGCAATCCAAGGCATAGGTCGAACGTTATTTTCTAAAAACGTTTTGGCAATCACCTGATTGAGCATACTGCCATATTGGAGGACGGGCTTTTGGTCATCTTCTCGCAACACGATATTGTTAGGTTCTAAGGCACAGTGAACCACTTGATTTTGGTGTAGGTAGTCTACCAGGGACAGCAGCTTGGTCAAGATCTGCTGAACGGTGATTTCGTCCAATGCCCCCTGCTTTTGAACGGTTTGGGTCAGGGTAAGTCCTGGGACCCATTCTTCAATCAGATATACTTGACCAGTGGTATCGGCAAAACTGGATAGCCAAGGAATTTGGTCATGAATCCCCCCCAGCTTTTGCCAAGTATCGATTTCTGCTTGGATGCGATCGCAAAGCTGTTTCTGGATATAAGCATCTGCAGTCAGGGGTTTGACCTGACGGATAATGCACTGCCGTCGGGAAGGAAGCTGTGTATCTTCTGCCAACCAAGCAATACTCCAAGGTCCATCTTCGAGGATACGAGTGACCTGGTAGCGGTTATTGAGTAAAGTTTGAGTGGGTGCAATACAAGTGCGAACCATCTTGGGCTATCCCCAGAACATCTATGTCTAGACAATGCCAGCTTTACTAGGGCCACTCAGTGAGACATGTCACATCAATAACTTGAACCTAGTCACAAAAGTTGACCACTATGAGGATTGAGCGAAATCGCGGGTGGCTTTGACACTAGTTGAGGCACCTGCAGCACAGAAAAGTTACCCTATGCTAAATCAGGGTCGTTGCGATGCTAGGAGACGATAATGCCATTTCCCAATCAGTTTGTCTGGGGAGCAGCTGCCGACAGCTATCAAATTGAAGGGGAGGGCCAAAGCTAAAGGGGAACAACTCCTGTGCCCTCCTATCCCCGGACAACCATGGATTGGCCTATCACCCCAGAAGCCCTCTATTGGGGACCCCGTTTTATCTATGAGCGGTATCAGCTGTCCTCATAATTACGGAAAACGGCATGGCCAACTGCGACTGGGTTTACGCCAATGGTCATATCCATGGCCCGCAACGCATTGATTTCTTGACCCGATATTTACAAGCCTATAGTTAACCTGAGTTCGGGATAAGCTAAAACCCCTATTCTTGCGTAGGCTGAAACCTGCATTCTTTCGTAGAAGAGTCTCAAAAATGGGCTTAACCCGAACTGGGGTTATAGTTACGCTATTGGCAACGGCGTCGATGCCAGAGGCTACTTTCTCTGGTCAATCATAGATAACTTTGAATGGGTATTTGGCTACGATAAACGGTTCGGCCTCATTTACGTGGATTACGACAGCCAACAGCGAACTCTTAAGGACTCTGCCTACTGGTACAAACAAGTGATTGCGAGTAATGGTAAAACTTTGAGGGTTTAGGCCGCTGGCTGATCCTTCAGCCAGTTGATAATCATCGGATTGATGATTTCAGGCCGCTCATCGTGGGGGCAATGCCCAGTTTTGGCAATGATTTCAAAGGTGACTTTGGGCTCAGCATTCGGATCAGCACTCAAATCCCGATAGACTTTGGCCGTGCGCAACGCAGCCCACGGATCATCTTCACCCCAGAGAAGGAGAAGGGGTTGCTTAATCCGAGGCAGCAGTTCGGTGGGACGAGGCCCTGGAGGTCCAGTCAACACAGACATAAACACATCACAGGCTCCCTCTCGGCAGGATGGTTGATGGAGCATATCCACTAGCTCATCGGTTATTGCTTCTTTGTTGCCGTAGATTTGAGATAGGGAATTACGAATGGCGCGCTTACCTCGTACTTGATTGAAGAATAAGGGACCCAAAAATTTGGACCGCATCATCATCCGCATCGGCCCCATCACGATCCGTAGCGGCAAGATGGCCTCTTCTCGACGAATATTCATACTCCCTGCCGAGTTCAGCAACACACCACTAGTACCCATGTGGGGATAATCGGCCAATATCATCAACACCAGTAAGCCACCAATGGAATTACCAATCCAGACCGCAGGGGTTTGGATGAACTCCTCCCAAAAGTCCTTGAAGAGGTCTTGCCAAACCTCTAGGGTGTAGTCAATCGCAGGCATATCAGAGTCGCCAAACCCCAGTAGATCCAGGCTCCACACTTGATAACCCGCAGCAGCCAGTTCAGGAATATTTTTGCGCCAGTGACCGATACAAGCACCAAACCCATGAACGAGAACCATCGGCTGTCCGGTGCCTTCGACGGTGTATTGGATCCGATAACCTCGCCAAATCCAAGTTTTGGTTTCAATAGGTGGGCTGGTTTGTACCTGAGTAGTCATGGCAGATTGATATCAAACAGTTTGCTTAACTTTCCTTCATAATAAGCCGTTCTTTAACCAAAAGACACTGCTACGAGCGAACATAGGTTGAGATTAATGCCGAGTCTCTTTTTAGACTAATTTCAGGTCTTACATGCTCAGGAAGTGAAGATATTTCTAGATCAAAGGGATTATATTGAGACCAATTCGTATATTTGGACTCAGAATAATAATTAGATCTTTCTCCACTACTACGTTTAATTCCTGACATTTATTTAGTACAGTAGGTCCCAAACTACGAGGTTTTATACATCAGAGTACCGTGTAATACCTTCCAATCGAAAGTAATTGCGATAAGAAGCTAATACTCAATATTAGAAGTTGTTCCTTTGAACAGCAACTCACATTGGTAACCTGAGTTCGGGATAAGCTGAAATTTTATTCTTGCGTAGGCTGAAGTCTACATTCTTCCGTAGAAGCGTCTCAAAAATGGGCTTAACCCGAACTGGGATTTGGTAGCAAATTATTTCTTAAAAATCAGTTCAAGACAGATTACTGATCAGAGCAATTAGTATGCGGGAATTACAGCTTGTTTTAACAGTGATTCGCTTTCATTTGCTCATAAGCCCAATCCAACCAGGGTGTTAACGCTTTAATATCAGCTGTATCTACCGTGGCTCCGCCCCAAATTCTCAGTCCTGGCGGAGCATCGCGGTAGGAACCAATATCATAGGCAACCCCCTCCTTATCCAGAAGAGAGGCCAACTGCTTAGCCCCCTTGGCTTGATCTTCAGCAGCAAGGGCCATATACCAAGGATCGACAATTTTAAGGCAAATCGAAGTATTAGAGCGGGTTGCTGGATCGACGGCTAAGAAATCCACCCAGGCGGTTTGGTTAACCCAGTGGGTGATAGCAGTGAGATTGGCTTGAGATCGCGCCATCAATGCCGACACACCCCCCAGACTCTCAGCCCATTTCAGCCCATCTAAGGCATCTTCCACACAAAGCATGGAGGGAGTATTAATCGTTGAGCCTTGAAAGATGGCAGCATTTAATTTGCCGCCTTTCGTCAACTGGAAGATCTTAGGTAGAGGCCAAGCCGGGGTATAGGACTCCAACCGCTCTACAGCACGAGGACCGAGGACTAACATGCCGTGGGCCGCTTCGCCCCCCATCACTTTTTGCCAGGACCAGGTAACCACGTCGAGTTTGGTCCAAGGGATATCCATAGCAAAGACCGCAGAGGTGGCATCAGCAATGGTAAGCCCCTGACGATTATCCGCAATCCAGTCGCCGTGAGGAACTTTGACCCCAGAGGTGGTGCCATTCCAGGTGAAGACAATGTCGCGATCGCAATCCAGTTGCGACAGATCCGGCAAGTGGCCATACTCGGCCTTGATGATGCGGCAATCCGGTAGTTTTAACTGTTTTTGCACATCCGTGACCCAGCCAGAGCCAAAACTCTCCCAAGCCACCATGTCAACGCCACGAGCCCCTAAAAGGGACCACATAGCCATTTCCACGGCTCCTGTATCGGAAGCAGGGACAATCCCACACAGATAGTCTTCAGGGATACCGAGAACAGTCTTAGTTCGCTCAATCACCTCTTTCAGGCGGGCTTTTCCAGGTCCAGACCGATGGGAGCGCCCCACCAAAGCATTATTAAGGGCTTCCAAATTCCAACCCGGACGCTTGGAGCAAGGGCCTGAAGAAAAGTAAGGACGTAGAGGGCGTTGATTGGGCTGGGGAGTCATATCAAATTTTGCAAGAGTATAGCAAAGTAGTCGATGAATACAAGGCTACGTGTCACATCGCTCCGTCAACTAGCCGAGACGACGAGTTAATAAGTCTAAGCTGCTTCACCAATGATCTAGATTTCCGAATTATTTTCTTAAGATCTGGTATTGCCCAAGCGTTTAGATACATCCAATTGCAACTCCTGGAACTCACAACTGAAAACCCTCAGATGTGCAGAGTAGTTTCTACGGCAAGTGTTGTCCAAGAATAGTCCTATAACTTTCGTAAACTCCTCCTCCTAAAAATCGGTGTATTTCTCCAACAGTCTCAAAAGAAAAGGTGCAAGGATAGTGCCGACAATTAGCATATAGACGGTATTGAATTTTGCATCGATTGTTTTAAATCTGCCGTCTATGGCATTGAATCGGTTATTCATTTCTCGTCGAAAGCAGGTGAGTTCCTGACGCAGTAAATCAATATTTTTTTCGTTATGTCGAATATTTTCAGTCACTGCTGTCGTCTGCGATGCTATTGATTGAGCGTTGATTGAGTCATGATCAATGTCCAGTTTTATCGACAAGGATTAAAATACTAGGCTTCTAGCCAGAATCCTTAACAGGGCGGTTATGATTAGGGTCGAGCATTTTTATCCGACAGTAAACAGTCTATCCAATGTCTTCTGCTAACATAAAACTGAGTCAAAAAGATCAACGTCATCCGCAGCAAGATCGCGATCGCAATACCCTCAATCGTCTATTAAGAGAAGATCCCAACGATCTCAACTTGGCTGAATTGGCTCGTCTGCGCATTCGTTATACCGGGTTTCCGGGCAGTCGGGATATTCAAAAGGATCTTGATAAGCTGTTGGAGAAATGGGAACTCACCGAAGACCAGTTGTTTCAAAAAACCCGTGAGATCCACGCCACTCAAAGTATTTACACGGTACGGACTAATAAGAAAGAAGACTGGACCTAATGGCACAGCCTTTGAAACTCTATTTGATTCGGCATGGAATTGCTGAAGAACGGCGGCTCCATTTTCCAGATGAACAGCAGGCATTAACGGCTAAAGGCCGACAAAAGACCCAGAAAGTGGCTCAACGACTGCAGGCTCTCGGTTTGCGTTTTGATTACTTACAAACCAGTCCTCTAGCGCGCGCCCACCAGACTGCCGAGATTCTCCAGCGACAGGGATTAGTGAGTGCGATCCATGTATCTGATTTACTGAGTCCCAGCGGGAGCTGGCAGGACTGGTTGCCTTGGTTGGAAACCTGGCGAAAACAAGGTTTGACTCACTTAGCCTTAGTGGGACATGAGCCCAACTTGAGCGAATGGGCAGAAATCTTAGTTTGGGGACAACCCCGTCAGCAACTGGTTTTGAAGAAGGCTGGTATGATTGGACTACTCCTACCAGAGGATAACAATCTTGTAGGACAAAGCACCCTGTTTTGGTTGACTGCTCCTAAAGTGCTGCTTTAGAGCCCAAAAAAACCTTCGCCTAGTCCATTTCCCCCTCAACTCATTGTGGTGGCTCGGCGATGTGTTCATCTTCACCTCAGAGATACTATGGTCGCTTGTGAATTTCAACCCGGTTTAGAAGGCATTCCTGCTGCTCAATCCCAGGTCAGCTTTGTTAATGGTCAAGTTGGCAAACTGGAATATCGCGGCGTTCCCATTGAAGCCTTAGCGGAAAAAAGTAGTTTTTTAGAAACGGCTTATCTGTTGATTTGGGGAAAATTTCCCAAAGCCGATGATTTAGAGGCATTCCAAGAGGACATTACCCACCACCGCCGCATCAAATATCGCATCCGGGACATGATGAAATGCTTCCCTGAAAGTGGTCATCCCATGGATGCCTTGCAGGCGTCAGCCGCAGCCCTCGGACTATTCTACTCTCGACGGGCTTTGGATGATCCCGCCTATATCCGTGGAGCTGTGGTCCGTTTACTGGCAAAGATCCCGACAATGGTGGCGGCCTTTGAGCATATTCGTAAGGGGAACGACCCTGTTCAGCCTCGGGACGATCTGAGCTATGCCGCGAATTTTCTCTATATGTTGAATGAGCAGGAGCCCGATCCCTTTTTGGCCCATGTATTTGACATCTGCCTGATTCTGCATGCGGAACATACCATGAACGCCTCTACCTTCTCAGCTCGGGTGACAGCGTCTACATTGACTGATCCCTATGCAATTGTGGCCTCAGCAGTCGGCACCTTGGCGGGTCCTCTGCATGGCGGTGCCAACGAAGAAGTAATCACGATGCTGGCCGAAATTGGCTCTGTTGAGAAGGTTCAACCTTTCTTAGAAGAGAAGCTGGCAACCAAGTCTAAGATCATGGGGTTTGGACATCGGGTCTATAAGGTCAAGGATCCCCGAGCCAAGATTTTGCAAAAATTAGCCGAAGAGCTGTTTGCCCGTACGGGGGGTGACCCAGCTTATGAGATTGCCTTAGCGTTAGAAAAAGCCGTGGCCGAAAAATTGGGGAGTAAAGGTATTTATCCCAATGTTGATTTCTACTCTGGGCTGGTCTACCAAAAGCTGGGCATTCCCACCGATTTATTTACACCCATCTTTGCGATCGCACGAGTGGCTGGTTGGTTAGCCCACTGGCGAGAACAGCTCGAAACCAACCGCATCTATCGACCTAGCCAAGTTTACGTGGGTGAGCATGGTTTACCTTATATCACACCAGAAAGCCGTTAGGGCAGGCATTGACTAGAATCAATTGTCTTACTAAACTCTTCAATACGCTGGACGTTGGAGCGTGAAATTATTCTCCAAGAAACTGTCTTGGCCGTATATACTGGTTTAGGCATCAAGAAACTTTACAAATTATAAATTCGGTAAGAATGGGCTGCTAATGAACCCAGGTATTGATCTTGAACAGCGCTTTGTCGAAACTTTGATGGAATTGGGGTTAACCCCCGGTGTCGCCAAGACGATTTGGCTCCCCATACCCATGTTGTTGATGATTATCGGTGCAACAGTGGGTGTACTAGTTTCGGTCTGGCTAGAACGGAAAATTTCAGCGGCGGCTCAGCAACGAATTGGCCCTGAATATATCGGCCCATTAGGCATCTTGGCTCCGGTGGCAGATGGGATCAAACTTGTCTTCAAGGAAGATGTCGTGCCCGCCAACACGGACCCCTTGCTCTTCACCTTGGGACCAATCATGGTGGTGATTCCAGTCTTTTTCTCCTACCTGATTGTCCCCTTTGGCCAGAATATTCTGATTACGGATTTGGGGATTGGCATCTTTTTCTGGATTGCTCTGTCTAGCATCGCGCCGATTGGCTTGTTAATGTCAGGCTATTCCTCTAATAATAAGTATTCCCTCCTCGGTGGACTCAGGGCAGCGGCCCAGTCCATTAGCTATGAGATTCCTCTAGCCCTAGCGGTGCTGGCGGTGGTGATGATCTCGAATAGTCTCAGCACGATTGACATCGTCAATCAGCAGTCCGGGCATGGCATTTTTGGCTGGTATATTTTCCGTAACCCTTTTGGCTTTTTACTGTTTTGGATTGCGGCCCTGGCTGAATGCGAACGGATGCCCTTTGACTTACCCGAAGCCGAAGAAGAACTGGTGGCGGGCTATCAAACCGAGTATGCAGGCATGAAGTTTGCTCTGTTTTATTTGGGGTCCTACGTTAACTTGGTGCTGTCTTCAATTTTAGTGGCCGTTCTCTACTTTGGCGGCTGGGACTTGCCCATCCCGGCTACCATGATTGCCGACTGGATTAATGTCGATCCCAACAATGCCATTTTTGAATTGGTGACGGCAGGCTTAGGGTTGGTAATGACCCTCCTGAAAGCCTATTTCTTCTTATTTCTGGCGATTTTGCTACGTTGGACTGTGCCTCGTGTTCGCATTGACCAACTTTTGGATTTTGGTTGGAAATTTTTGCTGCCTGTGGGCTTAGTGAATCTACTAATCACCGCTGGTTTGAAATTAGCGTTTCCCTTTGCCTTTGGTGGATAAGCATTTTTCAGGCAAATTTTTTAAGCTTTAGTTAGCGCCAACCTTTATCTGCCGACATCTGAGAGTGAACACCCATGCTCAAGTTTCTAAATCAAGTCACCAGTTACGGGAAAGAATCCATCCAGGCAGCCCGTTACATTGGTCAAGGTCTATCGGTGACCTTCGACCATATGAAGCGCCGTCCCATTACGGTGCAGTATCCCTATGAGAAGCTGATCCCGTCCGAGCGTTTTCGCGGTCGCATTCACTTTGAGTTTGATAAGTGCATCTCTTGCGAAGTATGCGTTCGGGTCTGCCCGATTAATCTGCCCGTAGTGGATTGGGAATTTAATAAGGAAATTAAGAAGAAACAGCTTAAGCACTACAGCATCGATTTTGGAGTCTGTATTTTCTGTGCCAACTGTGTGGAATACTGTCCCACCAATTGTCTGTCGGTTACCGAAGAATATGAACTATCCACCTTTGATCGCCATGAGCTGAACTTCGATAGCGTCGCTATGGGGCGCTTACCTTATAAAGTAACCCAGGATCCAATGGTGACCCCCATTCGCGAGTTTGCCTACTTGCCGGAGTCAGAGATAGATGGCCATAACATTGATCATACGGAATCCCGAGCAGGGCAGACACCAGCTGAGATTGTCGCTAGCACACCTAAACCAGAAACTAAGGAGGGCTAAATCAGTGAATCTAGCAGAAGGGGTTCAGCTAGTATCCCTCGTTCTTTTGTCTGTCATGATGTTGGCTGCTGCCCTAGGTGTGGTCTTATTTGAGAACATTGTGTATTCAGCCTTTACCCTAGGGGCTGTGTTTATCAGTATTGCCGGACTCTATATTTTGCTGAACGCTGATTTTGTCTCTGCAGCCCAAATCCTCATTTATGTCGGGGCGGTGAATGTGCTCATTCTGTTTGCGATCATGCTAGTGAATAAACGGGAAGCTTTCAAGCCGTTGCCTCGGCGATGGATTCGTAAAATCTCAACGGCGTTCGTGTCGCTAGCCCTGTTTACACTTCTGGCAACGATGGTGTTGCAAACCAACTGGACGGTTGATCTCTCTTTGAGTCCACCTTCTTCCTCTGTTGAGACCATTGGTCTCCATTTTTTCAGCGATTATTTGTTGCCCTTCGAATTAGCATCGATTTTACTGCTAATGGCCTTGGTGGGTGCAGTGGTCCTGGCTCGTCGGGAAACAATTATTGGTGAGGAAACGGCGATTGTGGGCGAAGAACCAGCCCCCGTGCTGGAGTTGCCAGAACGTCCCAAAGAACCCATTGCTTAATGATATAAACCTGTCAAGTCTTGTTGGAAAAATTTAGAGAATCCCTATGAACCTTGAGTTCTTTTTACTCTTAGCGGCTGCCTTATTTTGTATTGGTATCTATGGTCTGGTGACGAGCCGTAACGCAGTGCGGGTATTGATGTCGGTGGAATTGCTCTTAAATGCTGTCAATATCAATTTAGTGGCTTTCTCAAACTTTCTGGATGGCCAAAATATTAACGGCCAAGTGTTTACGGTGTTCGTGATTACCATTGCTGCAGCTGAGGCCGCTGTAGGATTGGCGATTATTCTATCCATCTACCGGAACCGCGATACTGTCGACATGGAACAGTTCAATTTGCTGAAGTGGTAGCAAGTTAGAACTGCTATTTCATTTTTGGGCAAGAGTGGCAATCTCAGCTCTGAGCTGACTATGCTTGAGAGGTAGTGCATCGCAACCCGTATGAGAGAGCAGCTCAAAACCCAACTACAAATTTTAGGACTGAGTGCGATCGCACTTTGGAGCATCCAAATTCTAAATTGGATGACAGGTGATTCACTTATTCAGTTTGGCATTCAACCCCGTACCCTAGTCGGTCTACGGGGTATTCTATTAGCGCCCTTTCTGCACGGAAACTTTAGGCATTTATTGGCGAATACAGCCCCCTTTCTAATCTTGGGCGGGCTGGTAATGGTCCGCCGGATTATGGATTTTTTCTCCGTCAGCTTGATCGTGATGTTAGTGGGGGGCTTAGGTACATGGTTGTTTGGTGGGAATAATACCGTCCATATTGGAGCCAGCGGTTTAGTATTTGGTTACCTCGGTTACATTCTCTTACGAGGATACTTTGAACGGAGTTGGCCCGCCATCACCTTGTCGGTGTTTGTGGCAATTGTCTATGGCAGTTTGCTATTTGGATTGTTGCCAACGATGCCCCATATTTCCTGGGAAGGTCATCTATTTGGATTTATCGGCGGCGGCCTTGCAGCTAAATGGTTGACCGCAAAACCTAGATCCGTCGGCTAAAAGCCTCAGGAAGCTTACAAATTAGCGGTAGAATTATTAAGTAATTTTTCAAAATGTTTCTATGCCTCGCCGTGCTGATGCTCCCAAACAAGAGAAAAAAGCAGCGGCCAGTCGTTCATCTACCAATGGTCGGGTCAAGGCAGTCAAGATTCCCGAAGACCATCAGATTCGGATTCGGGGGGCTCGTCAGCATAACCTCAAAAATATTGACTTAGACTTGCCCCGCGATCAGTTGATCGTGTTTACAGGCGTGTCGGGATCGGGAAAATCTTCGCTAGCCTTTGACACCATCTTTGCCGAGGGGCAGCGACGCTATGTGGAATCTCTCAGTGCCTATGCTCGCCAGTTTCTAGGCCAGGTCGATAAGCCCGATGTAGACGCCATTGAGGGTCTGAGTCCTGCCATCTCCATTGACCAAAAATCCACCTCCCACAATCCCCGGTCTACTGTCGGTACGGTGACAGAGATTTACGACTATCTGCGTTTACTCTATGGACGGGCGGGTGAGCCCCATTGTCCCCATTGCGATCGCACCATCACACCCCAAACTATTGATCAGATGGTAGATCAAGTCATGGAACTGCCGGAGAAAGCGCGGTTCCAAATTTTGGCCCCCGTGGTTCGCGGCAAAAAAGGCACCCATAAAAAGCTACTCTCTAGTCTGGCTTCGGAAGGATTTGTCCGAGTTCGGGCGAATGGCGAAGTTCGAGAACTCAGCGATGCCATCGATCTGGATAAAAACTTCAAGCATGATATTGAAGTGGTGGTTGATCGATTGGTGATGAAGCCAGGGATTGAAGAACGGCTAGCAGATTCCCTCTCCACCGGACTACAACGAGCTGAAGGCATCGTTATGGTGGAGGTGCTGCCCACACCCTCCGATAAGGTGGTGCCCATTACCCAGGCCAAGTCGCTTAAGGTGGCCGAAGCAGAAGGCAGTTACGGTGACGAGGCCCAGCCCAAGCTCTTTGTCTTTTCCGAAAACTTTGCTTGTCCCGAGCATGGGGCAGTGATGGAAGAACTGTCGCCCCGCTTATTTTCCTTTAACTCACCCTATGGAGCTTGCCCAGAATGCCATGGTCTAGGTAGTCTTAAGGTCTTTTCCGAAGATTTGATTGTACCGGACCCCAATTTGCCCGTCTATGCGGCCATTGCTCCTTGGTCGGAGAAAGATAATACCTACTATTTTTCCCTACTTTACAGCGTAGGGCAGGCCTTTGGCTTTGAGCTGCAATCCAGTTGGGCCGAGCTGACGGATGAGCAGCGCCACATCATCTTGCATGGCACCAAAGAGCCCATCTATATGGAAGTGGATTCGCGCTATCGAGAATCAAAAGGCTACCACAAACGCTATGAGGGTGTGATTCCGCTCCTGGATCGGCATTATCGGGAAACCACTTCCGATCAGTATCGGCAAAAACTGGAAAAATATTTAATTCAGCGGTCTTGTGAAGTCTGCGAAGGCAGACGTCTGAAGCCAGAAGCGCTGTCAGTACGCATGGGCCAGTTTTGTCTACCGGATCTGACAGGAGCCTCCATCCGTGACTGCTTAAAGCGGATTAACGCCATGACCCTCAGTGCTCGCCAGGCCCAAATCGGCGAGCTGGTGCTTAAGGAAATTAAAGCCCGGTTGCAGTTTCTGCTGGACGTGGGTCTGGATTATCTCACTCTAGACCGCACGGCCATGACCCTCTCGGGAGGTGAAGCTCAGCGGATTCGTCTGGCAACGCAAATTGGAGCGGGCCTAACGGGGGTTCTGTACGTTTTGGACGAACCCAGTATTGGCCTACATCAGCGGGATAATCATCGGTTGTTGCAAACCCTAACCAAACTGCGAGACCTCGGCAATACTTTGATCGTGGTGGAGCATGATGAGGATACGATTCGAGCAGCGGACTATCTGGTGGATATTGGTCCAGAAGCGGGGGTTCACGGCGGCAACATCGTGGTTCAGGGAGGATTAGAAGATCTGCTGGATAGCCCCGACTCGCTCACAGGGGCTTATCTATCAGGGAAACGAGTCATCCCTACTCCGGCTGAGCGACGATCGGGAAATGGTCGAGCCCTGCGGCTCCACAATGCCTATCGCAACAATCTCCAAAGTCTTGAGGTTGAGATTCCCTTAGGCAAGCTGGTCTGCATTACGGGCGTATCGGGGTCGGGTAAATCGACGCTGATGAATGAGCTGCTGTATCCCGCTTTGCAGCATTACTTGGGGTTTAAGGTGCCCTTTCCCAATGAGCTAGATCGGGTCTCGGGTCTCAAGAGTTTGGATAAAGCCATCGTCATTGACCAATCCCCTATCGGTCGCACGCCTCGCTCCAACCCTGCGACCTATACCGGGGTGTTTGACGTGATCCGGAGTGTGTTTTCAGAAACAGTGGAAGCCAAAGCCCGAGGCTATAAACCCGGTCGGTTTTCCTTCAATGTGAAGGGCGGTCGCTGCGAAGCCTGTGGCGGGCAAGGCGTTAACGTAATTGAAATGAATTTTCTCCCAGATGTTTATGTCCAGTGTGAGGTCTGCAAAGGAGCACGCTATAACCGAGAAACCCTACAAGTCAAATATAAGGGCCAATCGATTGCAGATGTGCTGGCGATGACGGCGGAGGAAGCCCTCAAATTTTGTGAAAATATCCCCAAGGCGGCGAATAAGCTGCAAACGATGGTGGATGTGGGGTTGGGTTATGTGCGGTTAGGACAGACAGCACCAACGTTATCGGGTGGGGAAGCCCAGCGGTTGAAGCTGGCGACGGAGCTGTCCCGCCGGGCGACGGGTAAAACCCTCTATCTAATTGATGAACCGACAACGGGGTTATCATTTTATGATGTCCACAAGTTGCTGGATGTGTTGCAACGGCTGGTGGATAAGGGCAATTCAGTGTTGGTGATTGAGCATAATTTAGATGTGATTCGCTGCTCAGATTGGGTGATTGATCTGGGGCCAGATGGGGGCGATCGCGGGGGTAAATTAGTAGCAACTGGCACACCAGAGATGGTTGCGAATGTGTCTGAATCCTATACGGGGCAATATCTTAAACAGAGTTTAACGCTGCATCCTCCGGTGAAGTTACCCTGAGCACGTTTATCAGAACTATATCCATCTTGCTCACTTCCAGTGGAGACAGACAGATGTTCCACGTTGGCTACTGAATATTATGAAGCCTGACTATCCATCTGATACGCATCACTGGCTTAAACAATGGGGCGAGTGCAGCATCAAAGCTTAATTTTGGAATAAACGGGAGTTAGGTTTCATGGAGCATCGTCGACCCCCATTGACCACAGGGTTCCAAGAAGAATGTCTAAGCTTCCACAAGACCTTTAATGGTGACCTCATCTCCCTGAGTTAAGACAGAGCCTGTACCCTGCGGAATCCGAGTATTGACCGCCAATCGATAGAAATGATTAAAGCGGGCTGGATTAACCCAGTTTGGCAAAGACTGTTGCCGATTTTGCATCAATGTCTTTTGAAATTTGGGGGTGGCAATACCAGTCTGGGGATCACGGGTGGGAACGATACATCTTTGGCAAGGATTAACGCCTTCTAGGAGCACTGACCCGATTTGAAACTGAACAACGTGGTCGGCATCGGCGAAGAGTTGATCTTCCCAAAATGGAGGCACACCTCCAATTTCTAAGTTGGAGCGCAGGCGGCGGCGTAGCTCTGTTACTGTCAGATTAGGGTACCAATCGGCTACTGTCTCAAGCGTAGCCGTACTAATGAGGGTCGGGCCAGGAGAATCGGTATCGTCGGGAAACCCAGATTCCGAATTTTGCCGCACTTGGATGTCAATCTGAAAAAAATGACTCAGCCAAGCTGTTAAGGCGTCGCGATCTTGCTCTAAGTGGAATGTTTGAAGTTCACTGTCCGGGGCTTGCAGCGTTAGGGTTTGGTAGTCATTGGAGAACTGCGATCGCAACCCATGAATCTGGGCCAATCGCTTCCCATTAACTACCTTTCCCTGGCGGTCGAAACAGGCATATTCTCGATCATGCTCCAGGGCACCACTCGCCAAAAGGTTAGCTGTTTGGACTGTAATGCCATCCAAAGACTTGAAGGGATAAAGATCAATCCTAGCGAGATGGGGCATCGACTTGGCTCAGCTCAATAACATTACCGTCAGGGTCGTGAACAAACAAAGCTGCTCGGCCAGAGTGGCTGAATTGATAGGGGACTTCGGCTGCTTTTAGTTGTGTTTGACAGTCCTCTAAATTGGTGACAGCCAAAGCAACATGGCGATTCCGCCCCCATCGTTCCAGATCCACCTGCTCAGCACAGTAATCTTGGGACACGATGATGTGTAGTTGTTGGGCCCCGATTTGGTACCAAGCCCCTGGAAAGTCAAAGGGGCGAGGACATTCTGATAATCCCAACACCTCCCCGTAAAAATGTCGGGAGCGCTCCAGATCTTGAACGAGAACAGCTGCATGTAAAAACTGAGTGATAGTCATAGGCTTTGTTTTGTCTCTGGATTAAAACGGATGTGCCAAATACTAATCAAGCCCGCCGCTATCAGTGCACCTGTAATATCAATCAGCACATCCATGGGAGAGGCCCCCCGACTAGGGACAAAGCTCTGATGGATTTCATCGGTGATGGCAAATAGGGCAGATCCCAAGACCGCACAGGGTAATGCCGATTTCCAAGGCTTTTGGAGTCCAACCGTACCCATGGAGAAACAAAATGTAGTGAGAATCGCATATTCCGTTAAATGGGCTCCCTTCCGAACCACGAAATTCAAAGTGTTCAGTTGTTCCAAGCTCAAAATGTTGAGCAAATCTGGTAATCCCCATTGAAGGATAGTCGTCAAAATAGACTGGGTTTGTTCTCCTCCCCATCGCTGGGTAGAAAATTGGACCATTACGGCCATCCACAATAACCAACAGAGAAGGGTGATGCCTCTAGAAATAAGGGGAAGTTGTTTCAATCTGGGGGCCTCAGTACCAGTGTACGTTTATGGGAATAATGCCCTGTATTCTTGCTTTCCTATCGTAATGAATCCTGCAATCAACATATATCCTAAGGCTCGGCTGGGGATCGCTCTCCCTGTGAGGAAGACAAGATAGCAGCGTTATAATGAAACGTTTCGCTTAGACGAACTATTGCTATTCTATGGCCTGCGCTTGTGTCTCACTCTAACTCTCTATTACCCGTTACTTTAGGTGTTTCGGGTGCATCCGGTTTACTCTATGCCGTGCGAACGATTAAGTTTCTGTTGCGAGCAGAATACTCGATTGAGCTGGTTGCCTCCAAGGCCACTTTCCAGGTTTGGCAAGCAGAGCAAAATATTCGGATGCCGGCAGACCCTAGTAAACAAGAGCAATTTTGGCGTCAGCAAGCCGACGCATGGGGGGGGAATCTAACCTGTCATGCCGCCACAAATGTAGGGGCCGGGATCGCCAGTGGTTCCTTCCGTACTCTGGGCATGATTGTGATCCCTTGCAGCATGAGTACCGTTGCTAAAATCGCCAGTGGTCTCAGCTCTGATCTACTGGAGCGCACAGCAGATGTGCACCTTAAGGAACGACGGCCTTTGGTGATTGTGCCGCGAGAAACCCCCTTCAGCTTAATTCACCTCCGAAATTTAACGACCTTGGCAGAAGCGGGAGCACGGATCGTACCCGCCATTCCAGCTTGGTATCACAATCCTAAAACCATTGAAGATCTTGCAGACTTTGTGGTGGCTCGGGCTTTGGATCAATTAGGTATCGATTGCGTCCCACTCCAGCGTTGGCAGGGGAGTGAGCCGCCTGCATAGACCTTAAACTAAAATTTGCAGGTCCATGCCACAAATTAGGAAATATAAGGACGAATTATCTGGTCTCACGCACCTTCGCATGACTTCCAGGCCAAGTGTCGTATTGAGGCAAGTCATCTGTAATCTTGAACCAGGGTGATTTGGACCCCACATAGATATGCCCCTCAGGTTCGTTGCTAGGAGACTGTTCCAGTCCTCCTAATGGGATGCCAATCTTATCTAGCTCATTATCATAGGTGCTAATTAAATTTGAACCACAGGCTGAGCAAAAATGCTTGACGACAAACCCAGATGAGTAATATCGAGAAAGCAACTTTTGACCTCTTATCCATCTAAATTGTGCGGTGGATATCGTCGCTCGGGTCCGAAAGGCAGCACCATGCCAACGCCTACACTTTGAGCAATGGCAGTTAAAAATTGGACCCAGCTCACCAGCAATTTCATAGGCTATCCCTTCGCAGAGACAGCACCCACTCAGCTTTTGCATGAATGCTTGGGTACTCCATGAACACTGTTGATTATTCAGGCTGTTTAATGGGCCAATTGTCAGGCACTACTGGGGCAAGTAATTCTGAAGGACCGACCATCCTGTCCAAGAGACAGCAGTTAAAGCCAGGAAAAGCATGCCGTTAATGCTGACGTGGAGGGGGCGAGCCCATGGCCTTTTAGGATGTACACGGCTGGCTGCCCAAGCAGAGGCAAGGGTTAAGCCAGCTACTAATAGACCCGCAGGCAAGTGAGAAGAATGGCCTGAGGTGCCTTCATAAGTAGAAGCACCCAAGATGCCAATGGTCATCAATTCTAAAATTGTTAGTACTAGCGTGATACCCAACCCATAGTGGATATAACGTAACCATCCCCAAGAAGCTTCACCGTGACGGAGTCGCAATCTTCGTAGGGCAATCCCTAGTACACCAAGTCCTATGTAGAGGAAAACGGCTAGCGTCATGGAAAAAGCCGTAATCGACGCAAACAACATAGGAGGGGGCGAATCCATACGCGACCTCAACAACATTAAGCGTTTCTGTTCTAGAAGTATATCCTCCCACTAGTCCCAAACAGGCTAAGAAAAAATACTTAATACTCATGGTTTACATAGCCAGGAGTCTATACAGTTCTTTACACAAAGCCAAAAACACCTGCAAAAATGCTTGAAATTCTTTTGGAGTAAAGATCCCGTCGTTTTTGATCCCTATTACTTCTTCTGGACTGGCGAGGCGATCGCACTTGCAATACTCTGTGTATCGCTCAAGATTTTGATCTCCATAAGATCTTCAAAAAACCTTGAGATCCTTACTAGAAAAGGCTATCGGATTTTTGATCAATTCCGAGACACCCAATTCGGGGAAACTGGGCACTCCAGGCACCACTGAGTTAGATATCCACTCAAAACATCAGGAAGAATTTATATAAGTCAATAAAAATTCATCAAACAACGATGAAGATGCTTATTTTAAGCAAAGTCTTGTGGTAAGCCATCTCTAATTTGAATACACTGTATCCTTTGGCACCTAGGTCAACTCACCTGAGTGCAAGAGGATCTGACACCCTAATTCTAGGGGTATTGACATTTACATTCTGTTATAGAATGCGCTACAAAATAGCCTTATCCTGAGCGGTGCCAATGGGACGGCGGCCGTAGCTGTAAACGCTTTGTCTAACAGCTGTCCTTCAGCGATTTGCATGGACATAATCGACAAAATAGAATCTGGGCTCAAGCCAATATTTCAACCAGTAACGGGCTCCTAAACCCAAAAGTCCCGCTAGAACGATGGGGACTCCCCAGTTCGCTCTGACAGAATCAGGCAGGATTGCTGCTATACCAATTGCGATCGCAAAGACTCCCACCAAAATTTTTTGTAATAGCTTTATTCTGCTCAAAGTCCGCCGACAACTGCTACATATGAGGGTGTGTTGGTGATACCGATCCAAGATTTGAGGTCGTTGCTCGCCTAGGGGTTGCCAATGATCATAATTTTCGGAAGCGACGGGGATATTGTTGTGGGCAGATCCCCACGGAATTTGTCCCTGGCAATACTTCTCAAACCATCGTCGATATTTGATGACAAGGCGATCAGCACTAGTGGGGAGTTTGTAGACTGTTTGCTAACTTTGATGCTGAGTTTGCTGACGGAACTGCTTTTCTTGAGCATGTAACAAAATCATGTCGCCATCCAATACTGGGTTGCGATTTTTCATATGCTCTAACCATCGGGGGATGACTTGCTGCAAACCTTTGGCAAAGTTCCGGGCAAATAGGGCCACAATGCGAGACCGACCAGGGGCAATAGGAATACAATAGGTAACCATTCCCGCTTGTCGTCCTTCGCCTAGGGAAAATTGATATTCCAATCGGCAGGGGAGCTGAAAAATAATCTGGGTCGAGAAAGCCCCTGTTGTCTGCACTTCGATTAACTCCGGCGTTGATTTCAGGACTTCCATGGGAATAGGAGCCGCTTGCTTGCGATTTCCTTGAACACCATGATATGCAAAAGGAACATGACTGGGATCAGAGACATTTTCGACTAAGGTTTGCCAATCGTAGGCCAGATCTCGCATGACAGAGGACCATACAAAGCCTTGACTCGCATCAATGATTGGAGAAATGGGCAAGGGTTGGGCCGCAGCTAAATCTCGGGTCTGTGGATCCGGCCACACCCACAACAGCCCGCTGTGCTCCTGGCTGGGTAAGAGAGTGACGCAGTAGCGTTGAGATTGTTGAGGGGTCACTGCTTCAGCTTGGGGAATAATGGGTGCAAAGACCTTCCTGATCAAATTGCCAACCATGATAACTACACATGAGGTGGCCTGTTTGCTCATCAATGCGGCCTTCACTAAGCGGGGCTAATCGATGCGGGCACTGATCTTGAAAAACGAGATATTGGTCAGACTGAAGGGGCTGCCAAACGACCAAATGCTGACCTAGTAAGGTAATCGGTGTAGGACGTTGCGGATCTAAGTCTTCAATGGGGGCAATTGGATACCAGTGCTGCCAGAAATTAAAGTCGGTGTCTACACTAGTCGGGCTGGAATTGAGTTGAGTCTCCATACCTGCTCCCTAAGCAATATGTTTATTCAGGCAACGGTAGCGATAAAGGATTGTAGTGCTTTGCTGGCGTATTACCGTATTTAGAGTATAGGAAATATATCCCTAGATTCGTATCCCTCTAATGCTGGAATGGCTTTTATTCCATAGGGGGAATGCAGTGATGGGTGTATTTACTGGCAGATTTTATCGACATGAAATCAATATTTCCGTAGTTCTTCTCAGGTCTGGGCTTGGAGTAATGGTTAGAGTATAAACAACTAGTTAATTCATGCCATAAAAAACCCTCGGATGCGATGCATTCACTCATCCAGAGGGTTCCAATACCTCCCATATCGACCCA
>JANQPU010000240.1 GCA_028285315.1 Acaryochloris sp. IP29b_bin.176 | reverse complement strand
TAAGAAAGAATTTAAGATTAAATCACCAATATGAGGTCCCCCTTCAAAGTAGACCTCCTCCTTAATACCCATTTAGGATCTCCGCGTCTGCAAATAACTGTCTTAATTGTTGCAGAAATTGAAAGTAATCGCACCGAACGGCGGCAGCACGAACCACAATCACCACATCCCAACCCGGCTGTAACTCAGGCAGGAGTTGACGGCACACAGCCCTTAGCTGTCGCTTGATTCGATTGCGAACAACGGCTCGCTTACTCACTTTTTGGCTGATAGAAAAGCCAATCCGAATAGGACTGGGTTCTGTGGCTATACCAGCTCGATAGGCTCTTAAAACTAAGAATTTAGTGCTTTGGTGACTCCCTTTTCGGTATACAACTGTGAAGTCATGATGTTTTCTGAGTCGATGCGAGGTTGCTAACATCTAAACTTGATCAAACAGCAATTGGTACCAAAACGTTCCTATCAATCGGCTCTAAAACTCTAACTCATCTTTACACAGACAGACGTTGCCGACCTTTTCGACGCCGAGCACTAATTACGTTTTTACCACTCTGAGAGCGCATTCGAGCCCTGAATCCAGATGTTCGTTTGCGCTTGCGGCAGGTTCCACCCAAGGTTCGTTTAGTCATAATTCATTCAGTCAAAAGATTTCACAAGGTCAAGGCATTTTAGGTCTAGCGTTTGACCTAGAACCCATAGTTTACAATCTTATCACCCACTCTTGCCAGACCCGATGAAACCCCTTAATGTCTATGTTGCTCAGCTTGCAGTCGAGGTAATCCATGGAAACTTCTCTTGAAACTCTCTGGAGCCAAGTCCTGGAACGCTTACAGTTACAGCTCAGCCGCCCCACCTTTGAAACCTGGATTAAGACCGCTAATGCTGAACAATTAGACGATCATCGGCTAGTCATCCGTACGCCAAATCCGTTTGCCCGTAATTGGCTACAGAAATACTATGTCAAAACTATTCGAGACGTCGTTCATGAGATTTTAGGTCATCCCGTCGAAATTCAAATAGAAATTGCCCAGGGTGACTCCAGCGCTAGTATTTCTGCACCCGAGGTTGCTTCCCCGTTGCCGACATCCAGCCCTTTAGAAAATACCAACACCGCTCAACGGCAACAAGCGAGTCTCAATCCCAAGTATGTGTTCTCTCGCTATGTGGTTGGTCCTAACAATCGGATGGCTCATGCTGCTTGTTTAGCGGTTGCCGAATCTCCGGGGCGAGAATTTAATCCCCTGTTTTTATGTGGCGGAGTTGGATTAGGGAAAACCCATTTAATGCAGGCTATCGGCCATTATCGTTTAGAAATTTCACCCAACTCTCGCATTTTTTATATTTCCACAGAGCAATTTACAAATGATTTAATTGCAGCCATTCGCAAAGATGGTATGCAAAAGTTTCGGGAACATTACCGAGCCGTGGATGTAATGCTGGTTGACGACATCCAATTTATTGAAGGTAAGGAATATACCCAGGAAGAGTTTTTTCATACCTTCAATACACTGCATGAAGCGGGTAAGCAAGTGGTGCTGGCTTCCGATCGTCCCCCTAGCCAAATTCCCCGCCTCCAAGAACGACTATGCTCCCGGTTTTCTATGGGGTTGATCGCAGATATTCAGCCTCCTGACCTAGAAACTCGGATGGCAATTCTGCAAAAAAAAGCTGAGTACGAAAATATCAGGCTCCCCAGAGAGGTCATTGAATACATTGCCTCTAGCTATACCTCCAACATTCGGGAATTAGAAGGTGCACTGATTCGAGCAGTTGCTTATATTTCCATTTCTGGATTACCCATGAATGTAGAAAATATTGCGCCAGTCTTAAATCCACCGACTGCCAAAATTTCAGCATCCCCTGAAAGCATCATTCATGCTGTGGCAGATACCTATGGGGTATCCATTGATGATCTAAAGGGCAATTCTCGCCGTCGCGAAATCAGTATGGCTCGACAAATCGGCATGTACTTAATGCGCCAACATACCGATCTGAGCCTTCCTAAAATTGGAGAGGAATTTGGTGGCAAAGACCATACCACTGTGATTTACAGTTGCGATAAGGTTTCAGATCTCCAGAAGAAAGATCCAGAAATGGCTCAATCTCTTCGGCAGTTGGGTGATCGGATTAATCTTGCCAACCAACTCTAAGGGATCAATGATTTCAACTCGCTCTATTGATTGATTTTCCGGCAACCCTCTGTTTTTCAGGCAAGAGAGGCTTCACTCAGCATAGCGAATCTTCCGTTACTCCACTCGTCCAGCACCTTGAAAACTGGACGAGTAACCGAACCATTCGCAACACTGTGGATATTTAACCAAAGCTGTGGATATCGAGGAGCACTTAACGGTTGACTTACGAAAATCAGAGGTCAACTTATCGATCTGCTCAAATCCCAAAGGAGTAACGGTTTTGGAAAAATCTAAACAGAATATTAAATCTTTCATCAAGATTTTTAAATCTTCAATTCTACCTGTGGAAAACTGCCATTTTTCTGTGGAAAACACTGGTGAAACTTTGTGGAAAACTAGGGACTCTTGTGGAGAAAAAAATATTAATTCACACCCTGTGGAAAACCACTTGAACTTTTCCACAGGTTTTCCACAGGTCGGTGATCCTCTAAAGCATTGATTTTAATAGGGTCTCTCATTTTTTCCACATTTTCCACAACCCCTACTATTACTACTATTATTTGAATTTAAAAAGGGAAGAATATAGATAGACTTGCTTTTTGAGCAAAATTCATTGCAGCTTTGTGGGATAGGGCAATGATGTTACGATGTTGCTCCCGGAGTTTAGAAAGTCTTGCATCTCCCAGTTAAGTTATGAAATTGGTCTGTCATCAGAGTGATCTAAACTCCAAACTCTCACTCCTAAGTCGGGTAGTCCCGTCGAATCCTACACACCCAGTCTTGGCCAATGTTCTATTGACTGCCCAAACTGAACGCCTTGGCTTAACGGTGTTTGATTTGAGCTTAGGAATTCAAGTTTGGATTGCGGCAGAGGTAGAAGAAATAGGCTCTCTAACTTTGCCAGCGCGGTTTCTAAACGATATTGTGTCTCGTTTGCCCAATTGCGATATCGAAGTTGAAACCGATGACACAGCGGTTACCTTGACCTATGACTCGGGTCATTACCAAATGCAAGGATTGGTGGCTGAAGAATTTCCAGGGTTACCTAACTTAGATGAGATTCCTGCATTAGATTTACCTACTGATGTATTTTTGGAAGGGTTGCAAGCCACTTTATTTGCTGCCAGTACGGATGAAAGCAAACAAATTCTCACAGGACTACATCTCAAAACATCGGAGGCAGGTGTTGAATTTGCAACGACGGATGGTCATCGACTTGCGATCGCAAATTTCCCCGACCTCGTAACTCCTGAACCCATGACGATGACAATGCCTGCCAAAGCCTTGCGAGAACTGGAACGAATGTTGGGTCGGGGAAATGCAGATGTGGCGCTGCGATTTGATACCAATCAGGCCATTTTTGAGCTGACAGGAAAACAAGGGACTGAGCGTCTAAGCTGTCGCTTGCTTGAAGGTCAATATCCCGCCTATCCTCAACTTGTTCCCAAGCAGTTTGAGCGTCAGGTGACGGTTGATCGGCAATTATTACTGAGCAGCGTGGAGCGTATTGCAGTTTTAGCCGCTCGCAAAAACAACATTATCCGCTTGAAGTTGGACAGTACCGATCAGCAAGTAGCTCTGTCGGCAGAAGCCCCTGAACTGGGAATGGGTGAGGAACGCCTGCCTGCTCAAATCTCAGGTGACGATTTAGAAATTGCGTTCAACGTGAAATATTTGAGTGATGGTTTAAAGGCACTAGGAAGCCAGGAAGTGCAGTTGCAATTGAATTCAGCCACTATGCCTGCCGTTTTATCGCCCTTGTCAGGACGGCAGATTACATACTTAATTATGCCGATTCAGATTCGCAGCTAGTTTATCGCTAAGGGTGGGTAACCTGAGTAGAGGGGAACTATCACTGAAAGACAGTAGTCAAGATTTGATGATGCTCTCAACTAGCTTTTGTTAAGTTTGCCAAGGTACAATTGGATCAAAAGGGGGAGATCCGATAGAATCCAGCAACTGTATCTGTGCAAAGTCAGCGAAGCTAACCAGCAGTTTGGTTTCAAAGGGCCATAACAATGAAAGAGTTCGTGATTGTATTGCTATCCATCAGTTTTGTCAGTGTTTTAGCCAGCACTGCAGATGCGATGCGTTCACTTCTCATCGCATCTGATACTAGTCCTCAAGCTCCTGCTTTGGTGAGTGAAGATACCCATGGCAAGCTTTCTCCCATTGTTTACGACCAACCGCCTGAAGACGAAGAGCATTGGCCTGGTTCGCGAGATTAAAACTGGGATACTCTCGGATCGCTGGTTTCAAAATTTTTTCACAATCATCATCAGAAACAAACCACTTCAACTTTGATGAGGGTCTGAGAGGTGTATTTCTGATGAGAACGGGTCAATAACTAGGGATAGGCAATATAGGCATCGGCATTTTTAAAGGTTTCTGTTGTTCGTGTTTCACCCTTGCGGGTTTCCTTCGCAACAATAGAAAATCCTGGACCGTATATACCAGCAGCAGAGAAAGATGAGTCTTCCGTTAGAAAGCGGGGATTATCTGGATTGGATTGACCACCCCCCACATGGGCAGCCCCGAACAGCTCTGTTTTACCACCGTTAATCGTTTTGATTGTTGTTCCCTCATCTTCCGTTTTGTAGCCCAAGATCCAAACTTGGGCATTGTCATTCAGCACTTTGGCAGCGATGTTGGATTGGGATTGGGTATCACTTTCTAGATTGAGCTGTCGCGCCCAGGCATTTTGATTTTTAAAGATGATAGGAGAGCCCACACAGTCATTAATAAATACATCTCCTGGTGTTTGGGTTTTAGGAATGTAGCGGAATCCGAGTAAATTGTTCAAGACCAAGGTACGCTGAGAAGTATGTTCGATCGTTTCGACCTTCTCCAGACGCTCGATAGTGACGCTGGGAGCTTGACCAGGTCCGACGCGGATTACGGCATTCTTCGCCATTTTGACTTTTGCTTCTGTACCCATAAAACGGCGGACATTATTCCGTAATTCTAGAGGCTGGCTGATGGTCCAAGTCCCTCTGGGAAGGTAAACGGTCGTTGCCCCAGAATCGATGGCAGCTTGGATGGAAGGTGTATCATCCAGTTCATCATCAGGGAGACCGCTTGTCCCAAGGATGTGTTTATGGGGACCATCCCATTTGCTCAGATCGGTTTCCCAGGGAATTTCTGGTGTTTCTTTGATGGGAAGGCCCAACATCTTGTCAGCAGAAGGAAAGAGGGTGAACGGACCTCCCTTTCTTTTGTCCCCCGATCCATTGGCTAAATAGTTCGTAATTTTGCCGATCGGTACCTTGCCATTGCCACGCCCCCAGTTGATATTGCTTTTGACAGCGAGTTGATACCCTGATGTCTGAGTCCGATCAATATACATTGATTTCTGATTACTGATGGCAGGCTCAGATGCTGCAGGACCTGACCCTTGCAAGATTGAATCAATCAGGACAAAGCCGGCTTCTCCATCATTGATAATGGCAGGTACTGTATTCTGGCTGCGGACTTGACGAGCAAAAACACGCTGAGAATTGGTGTTCCACCATCCACATATATTTTGGTTGAGTAGTGTAATATTCTCAAAGGTTTGGCTGGCGGTTGGCCAACGAGTTTTAATGCCATAGTCAAACCCTTTTACGGTCAAATTTTTGATAAACAAAGGTCCAATTTCGTCGGTATAACTCATATCCAGACCAATTTGTCCCTGTTTATCCTCAGAGAGAAGCGTCACATTCTGGGCAGTCCCCTGATTGCTGGCATTAAACTGGATGCCAATGCTTTGAGGATGGTTGCGGCCGACATTAAGGGTCATATCGCGGATGGCATTTCGAAACCGCTGGGCAGGGGCAGGGCCGAAGTTTAAAATTGCTTTGGCGTAGGTGGAAGGGACGCTGTCCATGAGCCGGAGAACAGTTCCTTGCTCACTCTGTCCTTGAAAAACATTGCGTTTTTGACTGCCTGCCAATGTCAGCATGTCACTAATGTCATAAGTTCCGTTGGGAAAGTAGAAAATGTGATTGTTGGTGGGATGAGCCGTGATCGCAGCTTGGATCGCAGTGGTATCGTCTTGCCCGTCGTCAGGAATGGCTCCAAAGCTAGTGACATCAATAACGCCAGCATCATTGGGAAAGACGATAGCAGGGCGATTAATAGTTGCTGCCGCCAGGGTTGACTGGGTTGGGGGATCTGAAGCTGCCGTTGATGGTGGGACAGACTTGTTAGACGCTGCAGGTGTACAGGCCAAAGACAGGAGCAAAGACAAGCATAATAATCCTGCAAACTGCTGAATAGGCTGGGAACAATAGCCTTTCCCCCATAACCAAACTTTTTTGGCCCAAGAGGATGGCTGGAAAAACATATTGCTCGACTCCCCATGAACGAATACGATCGATCTCTCTTCAAAGCCTATCAAATTCCATCAACAGGCTTTGAAAAGGTTCAAAGAGGAATGTGCCTCTGTTCTTAAGCTTGGGTAAATGATTGGGCGTTATCTATAAATGACTACAACTTACTTGAGACTGGCAGGGTCAGTTATGAGCAGCCAATGTGTTTGACTGTTGAGGCTGAGTTCAAAGATTACTCCAGCGAAGACTTCTGTTGCCAAGATATTGTTACCCAGCTCAATATTGCTATGGGGAAATGTAAACCAAGCGGGATGATGGGCGGTAATTGGAGCAATGAATGGGGTTTATTGATTGGCAGAGGTGAAACAGGGCGGTTTATATTCGAGGCTGGGCTTGCTATATTTCCAAACTTCACCATCACGGCCCATGAATCGCAGTCTGATACAGACTGGATCAAATGAGTGAGCTGCAAAGATAAGCATACTCTGTCTGGTGATGCGCTCTAGAATGAGGGCTTTAGGAGCAATACTGATTTTAGGCCCATACCCTTGCTGAGAGAAAAGAATGCGTGACCTTACCACTTTGTTCTGGATTACTTGCAATTGATGAAGAGGAACTGAATGGGGCTAAGGGATTGTTATAACTAAATAAGGGAGATTATGTCTGCAAAGCGCACTGGATGTTGTATGCCTTTAACCGTGTTGATCGTGGATGATGAGCCGGGCATTCGGTTAGCGGTCACCGACTATCTAGAAGCAGCAGGATATACAGTCATTCCAGCTGCGACAGGCAAACAAGCGTGGCAACTAGTGCAACAATACCGCCCCCATCTACTGGTAACTGATATAAAAATGCCGCAGATGGATGGTTATGAGTTAGTGCGGCTAGTGCGGCAACAACCGGCTTTTCGATTGCTACCTGTGATTTTTTTGACGGAATGTGCGCAAACCCAGGAGCGGATTCGTGGCTATCAGTTAGGGTGTGATTCCTACTTAGCGAAACCCTTTAACCTGGAAGAATTGAGCGCGGTGGTTCGAAATCTGTTGGATCGAGCGCAAATCGTACACACGGAATTACAGGCTGTTTCCCATGCTATTCCTAGTCGAGAATCAGTTGATGCGGCTTTTGTCAGTGCCTTAGATTTGACTCAGCGGGAACAACAGGTTTTGCAGTTATTGACAGAGGGGTTATCCAATGCCCAGATTGGTGAACATCTGCACCTCAGTCCCCGAACGGTGGAAAAGTATGTGAGTAAGTTGTTGCAAAAAACAGAAACGAATAATCG
The DNA here is from genome assembly GCA_028285315.1 of Acaryochloris sp. IP29b_bin.176. Classification (GTDB taxonomy): domain Bacteria; phylum Cyanobacteriota; class Cyanobacteriia; order Thermosynechococcales; family Thermosynechococcaceae; genus Acaryochloris. Next base: position 42,099 of record JANQPU010000240.1, on the reverse strand, counting down.
CGCTGAAATTGTCCGATTTGCGATGGAACACCATTTAGTGGGGACCATCAACAGCGATCGTTGAGTTATTGCTGTTGGATATGCTCTAGCAAACCGCTGCAAGCATCGAGAAGCAGATCAATGACGTAATCAAAACCCGATGGACCGCCATAGTAGGGGTCAGGGACCTCTTTATCGGTATGAGTGGTGCAAAAATTACACATCATATGGATTTTAGAAGCGTTCTGGCTGTCAGGATTGAGGGCTAGGAGATCAGTGTAGTTGTGTCGATCCATCGCCAAAATCCAATCAAAGCTGGCGAAGTCATCAAGCTGGACTTGACGACTGTTGCCTGTCAGCACGATCCCTTGGCGCAAGCCAGCGGCTGCCATTCTCCGATCGGGAGCAGCACCAATATGATAGCTACTCGTCCCTGCAGAATCACACTGAAACGCATGGGTGAGCTGTTCTTGCTGTAGCAAGTGGTTCATAATCCCTTCTGCTGAAGGTGATCGACAAATATTGCCCAGACATACAAACAAAAGCTTTTGGGTCATCGTGTCCTAAATCGAAGGCGGTTTGATTAGTTGGCAAAAACTGTTGGCGTGAAACTGCCATGTAAACCGTAGGGGATATGGTGTTGCAAATGCAAGCGGGCAATGGGGCCTTGATCGAACTGCTCCGCATTCAGAATGACGACATCAGAACGGTTGCGATCGCCATCGTAGACCAAAGCGACTAACCAGCCTTGATCTTCTTGCGTCGCATTGGGTTTGGGGATAAACACGGGTTCACCCATAAAGCCTTGAGGAGCAGCACTCCAGAGCTGTTCCGCTCCAGTTTTCAGATCTTGTTTGAGGATGGCTTGGAGGGGGGCGTTGCCGGTGCTGGAATCCGTAGCGCCAATATAGACGTAACGATAATACTGGCCTGCATTCGCTGGATTGAGGGTGGGAAACTCGCAGCTCCGGGTGATCAACGGTATTTTTTCAACGGTGGCTGTCTCAGGATTCATCTGAAAGCGCCATAGTGTGCCGGGGGGAACCGAGTCAAAATCAATATTGCGGAAATTAATTCCAGATTCTAAGCCCGGGAAAGTGTTATAGCAGATAGAATCTACAATCACCTGCCCGTCTGCTTCATAGGCATTGGCATGATGGAAAACAAAGCAGGCGTCTGTCTCCAACTGTTGGGGCTTATTGTCACTACGCCTTACAAGCCAGACTTTGGTGGGATTTTGGGGATTGAACGAAATGCATTCTCCTGCTCCTTTGAAACCGAAGAGGAAAGGAATAGGATTGAGGGTGACGGGGTTTTGGAAAAAAATGTAGTAGTTGGGGGTGACGGCAAAGTCGTGGATAAATGCAAACCCAGGAATAGTAAACTGTTGCCGATGCACCACTTCACCCGCTGGGTCAAATTCGAAGATTTTCACTGTGCTGGATAAGCCAGGTTTGACGGCAAAGTTTACCAGACGATTCCCATCGGAATGGGGCAAAATCCGGGGATGGGCAGAAAATGGATCGCCTGGTTTCAGGAGACCCGAGAAATCCTCTAGGCCCAAGGTGTTTAGGGTCTCTGGATCAAGACGATAGGGTTGATCGGCTTCCCAGAGGGCGAGGAGTTTGCCGGCCCAATAGATTACATGAGTGTTGGCAATATTCTTGAAGTTAATATCAAAGGCGTTGGCAAGGATACCGCCGGGTTTAGGGGTCCCAAAGACGCCACGATAGAGAATTTTGCCAGCGGCTTGTTCCGCGACATAGCCTTCAGTACGGACGAAGCGATTACGGAAATGGGCTTTACCTTGATTAAACTGAATGGCACAAATCATGCCGTCCCCATCAAAGGGGTGTCGAAGCGGCGTACCCTGAACATCCAATAGACCGGGACCGTTACGAAACAGTGTGCCCTTGAGGTCAGCGGGAATTTCTCCGTCGACATCTGCGATCGCATAGTCGTATTCGTGGTTTAGAGATTGGTGGCCTCCCTGCCAGTTATGGTCGAGGTAGGTATTGCGAGTGGGAGCAGAAACGGTCATAAGGGTGTCGATTAAGAGGTTTGCTCGGTAACAAGTTCAACAGTAAGAGATTGGGATAAGATGGCCTCCACAACTGCAGGAGAGTCTGAATCAGGGCCTTGATCCAGTACTTCGGTGCCTTGGTCGGGTAGCCAGTTTAAGAGTGGTAGCGGTAAGAGGGTGCTGAGATTGGCAATAATCACCAACAACCAGAGCTGCTGAAAGTTCGTTTCAGTAATGCCCAGTCCATGCATGATCAGCGCGCCCGCTTCGTGTGAGAGTAGGCCCGCTAAGTTACTCACGGACATCAGTAAGGCAAACATCGTGGCTTCAATACCAGGGGGGCAGAGGCGGGCCGCCAACACTAAGACGGGCATATAAGCAATTTGCCCCATTACTGTCAAAATCAGACTGTCGCCCAAGCTAAACCAGTGGTCATCAATACCTAACGTGCGGTTGGTATGGGTAACCAGCAGTAAGGTGGTCATGCCTAAGGCTGCAGAAATTAAGGTGCTCCACAAAAAGATACGGCGGACGGGAACGGCTTTTAGAAATCGCTGAAACACCCAAATGCCCAGCAATGCTGCCAGACTAGTCACCAGTCTTACTCGACCAAGAAACTCTGGGTCAAAGCCTAAATCATTGGTTGTAAAGAAGAAAAAGGCCGATTCAGAACTGGGGGTGGCTTGCCAGAGAAACACAAAGGTCACGGGCAGCAAAATCTGCTTTTGAGTGATGGTTTGCCATAATTGGTGAATTTGCTGTTTGCTCGAGTCTAAATTGATCGCAGTTTTAACTTTGGGATCAGCAATCAGCCCCGCGACAGCAGAGACCAGGAGTGGAAAGGTGGCAGTAATCAGAAAAACATTGCGGGTACTGATGTGGGTCAACAGCCAACCGCTAAAGTAGGCCGTCATAATGCCTCCCAAGGCGGTGGCAGACCAGCAGAGAGATTGGAGAGATCCAGCATCACTCTGAGATTCGTGCCGGACTCGTTCCACCACGAGAGAATCGACAATTACATCGCTGATGGCAACAGACAGAGAACTAAGGACAATGGCAATGGTTGCAGCTAGGGAGGTATGGACGAGACTAGCCATCCCCGCCCAGGCTAGACATCCCAGGCCGCCAGATAGAACAAGATAAGACCGACGACGATATCCAAAGATCGGAACACTGTCTGAAATAAACCCAAAAATAGGCTTAATCACCCAAGGTAGAGCAGCAATTCCCATCATGGCGGCCACTTGAGCTGGCGTTAAACCAAGGTCGTCTTTGAGGAAAAAACTGATAGCCAACCGAGCTAATCCCAAAATTCCCTGAACACAATAGACCATGAGAATAGCCAGTAGTTCAGGCGTGGGATCTTGACCGTAAAAGACTGTTTCTTTTAGAAAATCGTGTATGGAGTTGAGTCTCGAACGAGAAACAAACATTGATAATAGTTTACAAATATCAATGTTTGTATCATAGCCTGATTTGCAATTTGCTTTGGTCTCTGACGCTATTTCCCTTATGGTGGCCCAGGGTAAGCGCAAGAAAAATGAAATTTGATATGCTGTGGACCGCTATTACGCTTTCCTCGGTCATCGCTGATCAAGAGACAAACACTTTGTCAGTATTAGATTCGGACGTTGATGAATCATTGGATGAATCAATGGCTTGAAGAAGTAGATAGTTCAGTACAGTGCGAACCGCAATAATTGCAGCTAATCGAGTAATATCGTCCCAGCGACTAGAGATCATTGTCTTGAGAATGGTGGCACCGATCAGAAAACTCAACCCCAGGGAAAACGAATATCCCATAGCCAGACGACTACGCTGAAATGCATCTGGAGTCTTAGGCCAGAGCAAAGCATCTTTGAGAAAAATAAACAGGGCTTTCGTTACCCCAATGGCAATAACGAAGAGAGCCAGCAGTTGACACAAGCCAGTCAAAATACTGTTGAGTTGAATCACCAGTGTCGAAATTTCATGACCTACGACATCCAGCACCATATCAACTCCCCAATGACTGCCTACATTACAACATGCTCTGTGTCTATGGGGTCTCAGAGCGCCATCGTTGATGTATCCACCCAGCATTGAAGGCGTAAATATTCTATATTTCGCCTTCAGCCAGTCTTAAGCCGTATCTGTCAAAATTTCTAGCAGATGCTCATCACTCTCGCCCCATGTGTGACATCCAGGAAAAATAAGGACAGCAACACATCAGAGGCCATCTTCTTGTTAAATAACTGCATTAATTTTCATTTTTAGTGGGAATAATCTTAGTAGCTAAGTGGGCTAAGGAAATGAAACAAGCGACCAAAAAGGTGTTGCCTACAGTTGCTGGAGTTTAGATCGCTTTCTTGCGCCTCGACTTGCTAATGATGCTTCATCCAAAGCCCAGGTCAAGGGCTCGTGAAAGATTTGTGGTAAAGACAATCTGTCTAGGTATTTTGGCTGGATCTGTAGAAATTTTGACCAGGAATAATTCAAAGCTAGTGCGATGTCTAGAATGAGAATAGGCAATTTGCTTTCTAAGCACGCAAAACACACCATCTAAGAAGATAGGAAATGTGTTAAGTGCCAATCCCTGTGAAGTAAACCAGCTTCTTCTGACGATCGATGATTAGATGGTGGGTGCCAGAGCCAGCCCATGAATTGCTGACATTACTAGCAGTCCAGCATTCTTTGGCAGCATTGTTTTAGGCTGCCAAGGGGGCTTAAAGCGATCATAGCTCTGATCAGGGAGACGAAAGTCATATGCGATCTCATCACAATCTACAACTTCATACCCTAACTGCAGGAGAGACTTGATATCAGCATCCGCAGCCTGAAATCGCAGAAATAACTGATAGCCTTGCCAAGTATCTCCCACGCCTTGTAACTGGGTGACACTAGCTGGGATGGGCTTTTGGAGAACTGCAGCAAACATTTCTTCTGGCGTGTTAGTGGAGGTTGGGCCATTGCCGCATCCAGATAGCAGTAGGGCAATTAGTAATATGCTCCACTTTTTATAGGTGTAAGAACAGAATTTGTAGATATCCAAACTTTTTGGACCGCTTGAAAAGATGTTAAGCATTGCCATAGACAGGAATAGCAGCCCCTCTCACATCCTGTGCTGCATCAGAGACTAGAAAGCAGATCACTTCCGCCAAAGATTTAGGTTTAACCCACTGGTCGGCGTTGGCTTCGCCCATAGCTTCTCGATTGGTAGGGGTGTCGATAATGCTGGGCAACACAACATTGGCAGTGATATGGGTGCCTTTGGTTTCATCTGCGATCGCTTTCGTCAATGCCACGACACCTGCCTTGGCTGCACAGTACGCCGCCAATTGACCCCCTGGATCGACAGCGCCTCTAGAGCCCACAGTGACAATCCGTCCATAGTTATGCTGCAACATACGCTTGAGACTATGTTTGCAAACCAAAAAGGTGGTATTCAAGTTCAGGTTTAAATCCCGCTGCCAATCTTCAAAAGCATATTCATGAGTTTTGCCCATCGAAAACCCACCCACTAAGTGAATCAGGGCATCCACCCGATCCATGCCTTCGACCAATTCAGCGACAGAGGCTTCTTGCCCTAGATCGGTAGACACAAAATGGGTTCTTGCCAATTCGGCGGGCGAAAGGATCTGTTTCAATCGCTCCACTCCTGACTCAGTAATATACGGCAGCGTCACTTCTGCCCCTGTAGCTAAGACTTTTGGTGTCACACCCAGTCCTAAGCCGCCTGTACCACCCGTGATCAATACTTGCCTGTTTCGCATATCGTTGCAGCCTATATCTTGTGAGATGGATGAGCAATCTTGTTACAAAGCATTTGATATTAAAGTTACAAGCTTTATGAGCTCAAGGAGAGTTCCAAACAACAAAGTGGAACAGTGAGTTAGAGAAGACTTTAATTCCTTGGAAATGTCTATCCTTCAGGTTGAATGAAATTTCTCGTGCAAGTCAAGATGAACCTGCAATTTGAGTTGAAATGCTAGAGACTTTTTTCGACACCATCAATACGCAAGACTTTTGCGAAACGGGATTTATAGAGATCTTGTCGGTTAAACAGAGAAAAGAGCAGGGGCATCTGAACATGGCGTTGAGACTACAAATGGCTATTTTGTCAGAGCCTGGGGTAGAAATGACTGAGTATTGGCGCTTGGATTTCAAACAAGTTCAATCTCACTGGTGTATTCACGACAGATCCATCTTTTGCAAGAGCATTGTCTTTTATGGTGTTATCAGCAACCCATCAAGTCTGTGGTGATTCCTAATCCTCTAGAAGAGGCTGAAGTAAACTGCCTGCTTGGTCGTTGGTATTGCATCCATCAAGAGCGAGTGAGGACTTGGATACCTTTCAGTATCACTAAAGATCAGTTGTTGAGAGGTGGTGATATCATTGCTCAAGCTCCAGAAACCCTGATCTTGGACTATCAAACAATTCTGGATGAAATGGAGATAGACTACTCTTCGTATGTCTCTGCCTTATCGCAATGGTACGAAAGTACTAAAGGATGGGTTGAGGAGAAAAAAGACTTTCAGGTACTGACGTTTGATTATTCTTATGTCATTGCTGCTGACATATCAGCCAAGTGCTTTTCGACACGGTATGGAAGTGCCGAAAATTAACATCCTATTATTTCCTGAGACATCAACATGCCAATCTTCATAAAACCTCTGTGTGTTTCCTGTGCTCTCTGTAATTCTTTAGGTAAAGCTTGGAATATGTCTAAGGCTTGGCTGTATGTACGGTCACTTGGGCAAAGTTGTTGCAGCCGTTGAGATAAGGTTGGCAGATCAAGGGCCTCAAACGTTCGAGTGACGGTCTGGATGCTTGCAGGTATCTCATCATGGGTTAAAAAGATATTTCCCATAAAGCCTGGAAGTTGAGAATAGAGTTGAGGGCCTAAGCCATATGCAAGAATTGCGCCAATTGAACATCTGTTGATACTGAGAATGTCAATACAGTTGTCAGGATTGAATTGGAAGCCATTTTTCCCGTCTGGAGTAGCCAGGGAATTCCATAACGCTTGGATACTGTCTATCACAAAGGCTGAGACGAATTGGTTGTAGGTTTCACAGCTTGCTCCTGACTTCCAGTCTGAGAGAAAGGTGTCTGGATTCTGTTGCCATTTTTGGAGAATAACTTTTGATTGAGGCGGCAGAATAGCTAATTTAAAGGCTTCCTCAAACAAAGGTTGCAAAATATTCTCTTCACGCTTAGAAGGGAGGCATATGAGCCAAGAGTAATCAGTACTCACGTAGTGTCAATCCTTCAAAGTTGAACCCACCTTAATGATAAAGAGTTAAGTTTTCTATGGTTTGCTAGATCAGCTATTCAAACAACCCCTCTACTTGTTGACGAAATGCGATTAACGCATGAGAGGTACGAAGGGGTTTTAGCTCTTCTAGTAATTGATCCGAGATCGCGGATGTCACAATTGTTTTGACTTGAATATTGGTGTTAAACCCAGCTAAATCCCCCATCCGCTGCCCGTGGGTTCCAGCACCTAGGGCTGGAATGATGGTATACCCCGAAGCCCCTAAGGCTTCGAGCAAATGGATCAACCGGTGTTGTAATACCGCTTCACAAATGATCGTGACCAAAATACCTTGGTTGATGGAAGACATAGGGACTCTGCAAGTAAGTGATCAATTTAGGTTGACTGTTAGATGAAATCAATTGTCTCTGAGAATGAGATTCCCCACTGGGTGGGGGTGTCTGAAAACCGGGGTGGATCAGAGCTGGATAGGATTCAAGGAACTGCTGCTCTCCATCTTCCTGATTCAAGGCGTTTTGGAATCAGTGCTATTGAGCGGAGAACACAGAAGTTACTTGCTAAGTACAGTTATGAATAGAGATGTTGGTGTGTATGACAGGATTATGCCTCAAGTTACAGCTCAAGGGAAAACGTTTTCTTGCCCAGTTGGTGCTAATTTGCGCCAGGTTTTGCTAGAGAACCAAGTGGATCTTTACAATGGTCAGGCTCGGTTGATTAACTGTCATGGCATTGGCACCTGTGGAACTTGCGCTGTGGCCATTACGGGAGAAGTGTCGGAGGTGAATCGGCGCGATCGCATCCGTCGTTCTTTACCTCCTCATGATCCGCAACGAGATCTTCGACTGGCCTGCCAGACCCGAGTTCTCGGAGATATTACCGTCACTAAATTTGATGGATTTTGGGGTCAAGGCGAGACACCAGTATGGTCAGCCTAAAATAAGCCCTATCTTGAGAGGATTAGCTCTGGCATATTCTAGTAATGGGTAAACAATGAGACCTCACTCTATCCAACATCTTTGGAGGCAAGAACGATGGCCGCTCAAATCACCACATCCCTGATTCAAGAGTGGATTGCTGCCCAAAGAGACTTTTTTGCGACTGAGCAGACCAAAGCCTATGACTTTCGCATGGTCCAGCTGCAGAAGCTAAAGCAAGCCATTCTTGATCGCAAAGATGCCATTGTAGATGCAGTCTATGCAGATTTGGGGCGGCCCACCTTTGAAGCCTATTTTGAACTGGCACCCTTGTCAGAAATCAAGTTGGCCCTTAGGCAGTTAAAAACCTGGATGAAACCCCAAAAAGTTGCGGTTGGAGTGGATGTCTTTCCTGGAACTGGGTGGATACAGCCTGACCCCCTCGGCGTTGTTCTGATTATTGGGCCTTGGAATTATCCGTTTCAACTGATGATTTCTCCCTTAGTGGGTGCGATCGCAGCCGGAAACTGTGCCATTCTTAAACCCTCAGAACATGCCCCTCACACCTCGAACGTGGTGGCCGAGTTGATCAATACGACGTTTCCTGAAAACTATATTGTCGTTATTGAAGGTGAGGCCGAAACCAGCAAACGCTTACTCGCAGAAAAGTTTGATCACATTCTCTTTACCGGGGGAACAGCCGTTGGTCGGTCAGTGATGAAAGCCGCAGCCGAACACTTAACCCCCGTCACTCTAGAACTTGGCGGCAAAAGTCCTTGTATCGTCGATGCTGATATTCATATTGAACATGCTGCCAAGCGAGTTGCCTGGGGGAAATTTATCAATGCGGGTCAAACCTGTGTTGCTCCTGATTATTTGCTCATTGAGCGCACCATTAAGGCAGAATTTTTAACCCATCTCAAACAAACGATTCACCAGTTTTATGGTGAGAATCCGGCAACCAGTCCCGACTATGGCCGGATTATTCACCAACGCCATTTCCAACGGCTGACCGCTTTGCTAGACAATGGTCAAACCCTTTTTGGGGGGCAAACAGACCCTGAGACTCGCTTTATTGCACCGACGCTCTTGGATGGCATCACTTGGGATGATCCCATTATGCAAGACGAAATTTTTGGCCCCATCCTACCGATCTTGACCTATGACGGTCTCAAGGATGCGATCGCACAAGTGAATGCTCATCCCAGGCCGTTGGCCCTGTACTTCTTCTCCAAGAATGAACAAAAGCAACAGCAAATGCTTAGCGCCACTTCCTCGGGAGGCGCTTGTATCAATGATACGGTATTGCAATTCAGTCAAATTACCCTGCCGTTTGGGGGAGTAGGCAGCAGCGGTATGGGTCGTTACCACGGCAAAGCCAGTTTCGACACTTTTTCCCATTACAAAAGTGTTTTAAAACGATCCTTCTGGCTAGACTTAAATTGGCGTTATGCGCCCTACACCCCTAAAGGATTGAATCTGGTTAAACGCATGATTGCTCATTAAATCGGGTTGCGAATTAAGCTAATCGCCTCCAGCCCCAATTGCATTTTGGCGGGTAATGGCATAGGGCCAGCTGATTGAGTCTGGGGGATGCCAGAAATTTTTATAGGCCAGAGCCATCTGTTTGGCTGCCCGCTCAAAAGGAACTTGTCCCGTAGCAGTTCCTAAACCTGGGCAGGCAACAATGCGAATGGGTTGAGGATGCGATTGATTGTGATGCCAGATAGCTAACAACATTGCCCACATGGCTTGGGAGACGTTATCGGTGGTGGCAATCGACATCTGCACCCGCATGGTGGGTGTATGTGCCAAGAATGGATGTTGGGGATGGGTAGTTGGGGAGATCCTCAAAACGACTATTGACGACTTCAACCCTGGATTGCCCTTCAAATTTGAGCTGCCATTGCTCATACAGTTCGGGAATGGGATCGACAAGGATGAGTTTCAAGTCTGTAGACTGCATTGATCCATTCATGAAAAGATGGCTACTCTAGTTCAGTTTCACCTTCCTCATCTGAAAGATCTTCAGGGGGCACCAAAGCTACAGCAACGATATAGTCATCTTCATCCAAGCGCTGGACTCTGACTCCAGTTGCTGCCCGTGACTGGGATGAAATATCCGTCACGGCTTGTCGAATAATAATACCCCGACTAGTCACCAACATCAGCTCATCTTCAGCATTGACGATTCGCAGTGCGGCTAACTGATCAGCCGTTTTTAGCTTTTTGAACTTAGTGGCAGTGACGCCTTTACCTGCCCGATTCTGGAGCCTAAACTGAGCTACAGGCACGCGTTTGCCAAAGCCATTAGTGGTGATCACCAACACCCAAGGACCGGGCTGTTCGACGGTTTCGGACTCTTCTTCATTAGCATCATCCTCGACTAAAACATCTGGATCATCCGTATCATCCTCTTCTATATCGGTTGCATTTCCTAAGGTTTCGACGACGCTGCTTGGCAAGATATCCATGCCAATAAATTCATCGCCTTCTCGCAAGCGCATGGCGCGCACACCTCGGGTCGCTCTCCCCAAAGGCCGGAGCTGTTGATGATCCGCTCGGAAGTGGATGGACATGCCTCGGCGGGAGCCAATGACAATACTGTCTTCTGCTCGGGTCAACCGCACCCAACGCAGCAAATCCCCTTCTTCCAAAGAGATGGCAATTAAGCCATTGGCCCGAATATTGCTGAAAGCCGACAAGGCCGTTTTCTTAATAAAGCCACCAGCGGTCATCATCACCAGGTATTCATCCTCGCTGAATTCACTGACGGGGATGACAGACGTAATTTTTTCTTCTCGGGGAATCGGCAGGAGTTGGACTAAAGGCACCCCCCTAGCCGTACGAGAGCTAACGGGAATTTGATAGGCTCGCAGGCAGTAGACGACACCGCGATCGCTAAAAAATAATACGCTGTCATGGTCGCAGCAGCCAAAGAAATGCTCAACGGCATCATCTTCTTTGATTTTGGCTCCGGCTCGACCCCGCGTGGCTCGGCTTTGAGCATTGAAGGTATCAACGGGCATCCGCTTCACATAGCCCTGCTCCGTCACCAAAATCACGGCTTGATCGTTGGCGATTAAATCAATATCGTCCAGATCGGCAAGATTGGCTTCAATTAAGGTGCGACGGGGACTGGCAAATTTGGCTTTAAGTTCCGTGACTTCCGTTTCGATAATTTCTAGCACCCGTTCGCGGCGGGCCAGAATATCTTCTAGGTCAGCGATTCGTGCTTGTAAGTCTTGATGTTCGCGCTCAATCTTTTCAGCTTCTAAAGCCGTGAGGCGGCGGAGCTGCATTTGTAAAATGGCATCGGCTTGAGTTTCAGATAAACCATACCCGCCCATCAGTTCTTGTCGAGCCACAGCAGCATCGGCGGCCTGTCGAATAAGTTGAATGACTGCATCTAGATTATCTAAAGCAATCAACAAGCCTTGCAACAGATGATCGCGCTCTTGGGCTTTGCGGAGTTGGTAGCGAGTACGGCGTAAAACGGACTCTTCCCGAAATTCCAGAAAAACGCTGAGGAATTGCTTAATGGTCAACAGTTGGGGATCGCCCCCTACTAAAGCCAACATGTTGGCTCCAAAATTAGTTTGGATCGGGGTTTGTTTATAGAGATTATTGAGAACCACCTGGGGATAGGCATCGCGTTTGAGTTCGATGACGATCCGCATCCCGTCGCGATCGCTCTCATCACGAATATCAGAAATGCCTTCTAAGCGCTTGTCATTAACGTTTTCCGCAATCCGCTCAATTAGAGCAGCTTTATTGGTTTGGAAGGGTAGCTCCGTGATAATAATTGCTTCGCGATCAGGTCGTCCTGATTGCTCCAGGGTTTCAATTTCAGCGACCCCGCGCATGGTAATAGAGCCCCGACCCGTTGTGTAGGCTTCTCGAATGCCAGCTGTTCCCAAAATCCGTCCTCCTGTGGGGAAATCTGGACCGGGAATTAATTTCATTAACTCTAGGTCGGTAACCTCAGGATTGTGAATGAGGGCCACTAGGCCATCGACGACTTCTCCCAAGTTATGAGGCGGAATGTTGGTTGCCATCCCCACCGCAATTCCCGATGAGCCATTGATCAGTAGCTGCGGGATGCGAGCGGGCAAGACGAGGGGCTCTTGCTGTGACCCATCAAAATTATCGCCAAAGTCAACCGTTTCCTGTTCAATATCCGGCAGTAGTGAATCCGTGCTCAGGGCCTGTAAGCGACATTCCGTATATCGCATCGCTGCAGGCGGATCATTATCAATTGACCCAAAGTTGCCATGCCCGTTAATGAGAGGCATACGCATCGAAAAGTCCTGTGCCATTCGCACCAAGGCGTCGTAAACTGCCGTATCGCCGTGAGGATGGTATTTACCGAGTACTTCCCCGACCACACGGGCACATTTACGGAAGGGGCGATCGGGGGTAAGTCCTAACTCATACATGGCGTAGAGGATTCGCCGATGGACGGGTTTGAGGCCATCTCTGGCATCTGGCAAGGCCCGACCAACAATGACGCTCATGGCGTATTCCAAATAGGAGCGCGACATCTCATCCCGTAGATCTGTGAGAATAATCCGCTCCTGCATTGGATCAGAGGAGAAGGTCATATAGTTTGAAAAACTCCTAAAAACACGCCTAGTCGAGAAATAGCTTTATCAATAACGACTTACCATTAATATCATTAAAAAATTGAGCTATTTACCCCTGATTACATGGCTTATTTTATCATGTTTTGATACTAGACGGCTGTATTTACAAAGCTGGCGATGGTGCACAAAGTTTACTCCTAGACTTGCTTTCATAGATCGTTGCTGTGATGAATTCTGACCCATGAAGTAATCCTCTTGCAATCCGTAAATACTAAAGTACCTTTTACGGAGATTTTGTGAGTTATAACTGTTCTTAAAGCTAGATAGATTAATGGCATCGTTACAGAAAAATCATCTGTTTTCAGTCGTTTCGGATGATGCCCAATATCGATTGCCTAAGCCGATCTCGTCATTTCCCAGATATTGGCTGGGTCATAACCCTTCTCTCAACTTCAGTGTGCGAATGTTAGAGCGAGGATGGAAATTATATCCTACCCACTTATGGATTGCGGAGTGATAGTGATTGCCATTGAGCCTGATCTACAGACAGATAGTTCCAATGGCTCAATCTCAGTAATTAGTCTGGCCCAGTTCCAAAATTCTGCCCTCAAGACTGGTTCAGGGTGGGAAAAATGGGGGATTGAGGTTTAGGAATACACCAGCAGAAACGACCAAGCTTACCGTCTACGTTACGTCATTGTTTATGGCTCAACCCATGTAAGGAGATCCTCAAACCGTAACGGGTTGTAAGAGCTTGACGTTGGAGAACTGAATATCGGTGAGGGTGGTTTGACCTTGTTCATGGGTTCGAACCAATTGCCGAGTCATGATGTAATAACGTCCTATCGGCTCATAGGTATCTTCAAACTCCATTTGTCGAATGATCTCATTGGTTTTTGGATTGCGGAAAACAGCCGAATAGTCCGAGGAAATATAGCCCGCTCCCGTCTCTAAGCTTTTTTTATGATGAATGACAAACGCCATTCGACCCATCACCCGGCTGACAAGCGAGATCTGCTTATCGCGAACACAATAATTAGACCCCATCGCATCCCCTTCGACAATGATCTCTTGAGAGCCAGATGGATCGAGTTTTCCTAAGGTAAAGGTACTAGACCCATGGGCTTTTTCAAAGGGAGTATGTTTCCGATGGGTAATCACATCTCGCATCTGGGTGTAAAGAGATTCTTGGATCGTTTCATCTGCAATGTCCATAATCTCGACTTTTAGATCTGAGGTCACTCGGATCTGACCAGTGTGCACCTCATCTGCTTGTCTAAGCTCGACATCAGCGATATAGCCGGGGAAATCACTATCCCAGGTATAGCGATTCTCATAAGCTGCACGAAATAAATCACGAGCTTGGGTCTGAGCGGCCATTACATGAAGTCTCCTTAACTTGTTTCGCGCGTTAGACTCTTATCCAGTCTAGACTAATCTTTTGCTCAACCAACGTCATTATGGCATTTGAGGTGGTCATCTCTCTAGGGTAAGGAGGGGCTATAATGTCATGCATCCCGAACAAACATTAGGAGGAGGGATTCACTGTTTTAAAGCTGCAAAAAATTTTGAACAGCTGTGACAATTCGTTCGGAGGCATGTCCATCTCCAAAGGGATTAATAGCCTTGGCCATCGTGTTATAAGCCTCTGAATTTTCTAAGAGAAGGCTGGCCTCTGCCAGGATCTTTGCGGTGCTAGTGCCGATGAGTTTTGCGGTCCCGGCAGTTACGGCTTCGGGTCTTTCAGTGGTTTCTCTCAACACCAGAACAGGCTTACCTAGACTAGGCGCTTCTTCTTGTAAGCCTCCCGAGTCTGTGAGTAAGAGATGACACCGTTGAATGGCACCAACTAAATCGGTATAGTCTAAAGGCTCTGTCAAGAAAACTCTTGGGTGTTGACCCAAGATTGCTGTCAAAGGATCCCTAACAATAGGGTTTCTATGTAGCGGTAATATTAAGGCTGTATCTGAGAATTTATCTAAGATCTGTAGAAAGCCCTGCGCAATATCTTGCAAGGGTTCTCCCCAATTTTCGCGGCGATGCACGGTTGCTAGGATTGTCCGATATTGGCTCCAGTCTAGGTTAGGAATATTGCAAGATGGATGTTTGTCGGCAACGGTGAGCAAGGCGTCAATGACAGTATTTCCAGTATGGTGAATAGTGCCCGTGACCCCCGAAGTTTTCAAATTGTCCACGGCCTTGGTGGTGGGTGCAAAGTGAAGTTGGGTGATTTGGGAGATCAGGCGACGGTTGGCTTCTTCTGGGTAAGGGTTGTAAATATTGTCGGTGCGTAATCCAGCTTCGACATGACCGACAGGAATTTGTTGATAAAAGGCAGTGAGGGCAGCGGCAAATGCAGTAGTTGTGTCTCCTTGCACCAAGACAGCTTGGGGCTGAAGATCCTGCAGAAGTATCTGTAAACCCTGTAAACTTCGGCAAGTGATGTCAGCAAGGGTTTGTTTGGCCTGCATGATGTCTAAGTTATGGTCAGCTGCGAGATCGAAGATCTGCATGACTTGGTCGACCATCTCTTTATGTTGCCCCGTCAGTAAAACTTGAGTGGCAAATCGAGCATTAGACCGAAAGGCTTGGATCACTGGTGCGAGTTTGATGGCTTCTGGACGCGTCCCTAGAACGATGCAGATTGAATGAGGAGAATTGGACATAAATAGTGATGGTACTAGGAAGACTTAGAGACCATACTACTGAAAAACCCGGCACATAACCGGGCTAAAACCTTCAAGAAGGCTCATGTTTAAAGTGATAAAGAGCTGTAAGATTTCTTAAGCAAATCTACAGCTCTTTATTATCTTGATCGCAGGATTAAATTTGAGATGCTAACACCAAAACTAGGTGCGATCGCATGTTAGTGGGCAAGCAGCGTAAATGGTGCTGCTAATGGGATTGGCTTTGCCGTTGAGCCAGCGTAACCAACGCACTTCATGAGGATGGATCCCTTTGAAGGTGAGCATAGCGGCACCTACTATGATCGCCAATGCATTAGCAGCCAGAATGCCACCCGCAACTAAAGCAACAGCACTCATGGGCAAGACTGCCTGGAGCGCGACGGCTGCTAATGCCCCGCCTGTAGCCATCAAAACCACTAATGGGAACCCCACCACCAGCCAACAAACCGTCAATGTAAAAGTCCAGATCAAAAAACTCTTAGCAATAAACACAAAGCTATGTTGTTGCTTTAAGTGAGAAGCTTCAGCCAATGTCATTTTTATTCCTCCCGCCAACCAACAGCGACTAATAATCAGATTAATTAGGTGTCGTCAAAGTCTTAAATTCAAGTTTTCTTAGTATATAGAATGGAAGTATCAAAGCTGGTTGATTGTTCAACATTATTTACATTGACGTGAAGATGTTAAGACGATATTAATCTCTTTTACACTGAAATTTTTCGTAAAATAGAACGATTTTTGATTGCCATGATAGTCTTTCAGCAAGGGTTTGAAGATTTTTATTGTATTTAAATTAGGACAACAGAAATTGATAGATCTGGACTGCCCGCTTGATCCCCATCATTAACTTAATTTATATTTCCTGTTTATTTTCTCAGTTTTACCCTATGGATTCCTGGTTGAGCTGCCTTCAAGCAACAAGATTTTTACAACTCTGGACGCATGAAAGCCTTTAGTTACTCTTTCAGGGCCTTTGATCGATTCGTAACGGGCGATGATTTATAAAGTTGAGCTTTTGGGTAGAAAAAGGATTGCATAAGTATTTATACATGCGTATAAATAACTACTGACTTATCAAAAATTCTTGAATATTGTCCTGGCTTTCCTGACGGGGTCAGCCTGTTGGTAAGGGCAATTCGGTCTTAGATATTGAGAGTTAGCTATCAACAGGTTCAGATAGATTAACTGTCCTGTGATGATGGTGGGCTGTCTCCCTTTAAAATGGAATGATTCTCGCTAGGTGGAAGCAGTTTGGTTCCGTCAATTCCAACCAGAACGTTAAATTTTGGGTGTTGGTGGTGAACACTTTTGACAGACCTTCAGTTGCAAATTGAGTAAGATCACCCCTTTTGGCTTCATCTTTGAGCACTAAAGAGTGTTTGAACCAGTATGTCCATTGCTTGAGAGAAGTATTGCTATGACAGATTATCAGCGTCCACCCTTTCCACCCCCACCTGCCCCACTACCAGCTGTCCCTCCTCCTCATCGCGATCACCGCATGGAGGGAGATGCGATGGAAACAGAAATGATTGCCACCCCCACGAAAGTGGTTGACGCATCGCCTCAGGCACCAGAGGCCCCTACGGCATTTCCGCAAACGCAGCCCTATGCAGGGTATGGGGAAACATCGGTGGACAATGGTGAACCGACCCAATCCACATTGCAAATGCGAGGTCGGCCGCCAGGAACGGGAGTTACTTTGGAACAACTGGTCCGCGAAGCTTTTGAGAATAATTTTTCTGATATTCATCTGGGTGTGGGTGAAGTGCCTCGCTTTCGCGATCGCGGTCGCCTAGAAATTTCCCATCATCCTGTTACCGACGACGCCACATTTGAATATTGGTTAGAAGAAATCTTGACCCCTGAAGAAATTCAGCGGTTTCACGCCAATCAAGAATATGATGGAGCTACTCAATATGATGGAATGGCTCGGGTCCGTATTAATGTTTTCATCAGTCTGAAGGGACCAGCCATGGTTCTTCGACTGATTCCACTGAAGATTTTGACCCTAGAGGATCTGAACCTGCCTTTGGTTTTTCAGGACTTATGCCACTATCACAAGGGCTTGATTTTGGTAACGGGTCCGACTGGATCAGGTAAGTCCACGACTTTGGCAGCAATGGTGGATTACATCAATACTGAGATGCCCAAACATATCATCTCTATTGAAGATCCGATTGAATTTGTGCATCAAAGCCGTAAAGCGATGATTCGCCAACGGGAAGTGGGCATTCATACGAAAAAATTTGATAATGCCCTGAAAGCTTCCTTGCGAGAAGACCCCGATGTCATTCTGATTGGGGAAATGCGGGACCGAGAAACAGTGAATACAGCCCTCAAAGCAGCTCAGACAGGTCACTTGGTATTCGGAACCTTGCATACCAACAGTGCGGTGAAGACGATTGAGAGAATTCTCAACCTCTACAGACCAGAAGAACAAGAGCCTATGCGGGTTCAAGTAGCAGAATCATTGGTAGCTGTTATTGCTCAATCTTTGGTACGAACAACAGATGGCAAGCGAGCCGCGATTCATGAAATCATGATTAACACTGACGCCATTAAGGATTACATCCTGCGGGGTGACGTGGAGGAAGTGGAAGCCATGATTCCTCAGTGTAGTTACGACGGCATGGTTACCATGAATCAGTGCCTCCATAACCTCTATGAAGAAGGTCGCATTGATGAAGAGACGGCCCTTGAAATGTCGCCTAAGCCGAATGAGATGGCCCAGATCCTAAGGGGACGTATCTAGTCAGGCATGAGGAGGTCTGTTGTAAGGTATCTGATAAGTCTTTAGCCTGACATTGACTGCCTGAATTTAGATCTGTGAATACCTTGCGATCGCAACCACTCCCCTTTCTCTATAAAGGTCTCGCCCTGTTCACACCTGGGGGAGACCTCATTTATTGTGTGGATCCAAGCAAGCAAGGCCATTGGCACTTCCAGCTATGTCAAGCGTTGCAAACATTGCTACATTTGCCGGAACCGCCGCTATTTCTGGTGCCTTGCTACACGGCGACTTTGGATCGATGGCTGCATCCTCATACTCAACAGCTCCAAATTTCGGCTGAAGTCTATCCTCGCGTGTGGCGATATCGAAGTGTGCTGAATATGCTATTTGATCTGTCAGCAGAACATTGGCAGATAATTACTACCCCCCATGAGATTTGTGACTCAGTGGTCCTCAACAGTTATCAACAGCGCTTTCCCCAACTCTGGCAGCATCACAATTTAGTGATTCGTTTAGACCAATTGTCAACGATTCCTAGTCCGACAAACAATACACTGCTGCAGCGAAGTGTGATGGAACAGCTTGATCAAGAGACGGAAACGGTTCAGTTGGATAACACTGAGACTGATGTGCCCCAGGGCTATGTTTTACGTCTATTTGTGGCTGGCCACAATCCCCACACCACCAGTATTCTGGAAAATCTACATCAGCTTCTCGATCAGGTTTTAGATGTACCTTATACCTTGAAAGTGATTGATGTTGCCAAGCATCCCGAACGTGCTGAAGCAGATCAAATTGCGGCAACACCAACTTTAATCAAGGTATGGCCAAAGCCTTTACGTCGGCTGGTGGGTAGCCAATTAGAAACCGATACCATCATCCAATTGCTGGATGCAATGGACCTGGGAACATCCACTAGGGAGACATAGCTGCGACTGATGTTGCATAATTCCTGAATACCTTAGATGAATAAGGTATGAAGCTGTGATCTGGATATGGGCAATCCCCTGCCCTGAAAAAAAGGGGGCCTCAAGAAGTTCCAATCCGTGAATTGGCAGCGTCAGATAGCTATACTCAAATGAGCTTTATTCCTAGAGAGTCTTCTGATACACTGGCTCGGCAGGGATTGGGACGAGCAAAGCTGTGGCCTTTGATTGGATCTTTTTTGATTGCTTTAATACCCTCATTGATGATTTTGATCAGACTGGAGAAGAGTTAGCGCTTCTGCCAGTCTACTCATTTCCTGCTGAGGTGGGTCTATATTCTTCTGCAGCTGAATTTCGGCAAGATTACCATTCCTGGCGGAACCGCCAGTGGCATTCTGAACATCGGGAAATCCTCATGAGCGATCGATACCAAGCCGTCCTGCAAGAGAAAGCGCCATCTATTCCCTTTGGGGAAATTGAAACGTTAGCGGCGGAAATGGTGAATCGGTTTCGTGTGTGTTATCAAAAATCCTTGCGTTTGCCGAATGGCGTGAAGGAAATGCTCCAATTTTGGCATGGTCGCGTACGGATGGGAGTGGTGTCCAACTTTTATATTCAAGAGTGGCCGACAGAATTACTAGAGAGTTTTGGTTTACGGTCCTATTTTGATTTTGTGTTGGATAGTGCAGTTTGTGGTTGGCGAAAACCGGGTCCACAGATCTACGATGTGGCCTGTGATTTAGCACATATCTCCGAGTCTGATCGTCACAGGATTTTGTTTGTGGGCGATCATCTCCTTAATGATGTTCTGGCTCCTCAAGATCTAGGAATGAGAGGTCTCTATTTCGATCGTTCGCAGGAACGCCCTTCATATGCGCCCCCAACTGAAGGGGTGATTTCAATTAGCGAATGGAGTCAATTTCGCGCTGATTTTTGCGAGTCTAGGCTGTTTGTGCTCTGAATACTATTAAATTCAGTCATTAGTGCTGATTAATAACCTGTAGAGTGGCGTTGGCTGTGGCAACTAAGCTGAAGTTGCCGTAATCTCTATGCGGTTGTGATAGTCTATCTGGATTGACGTGTGCCAGGGAGTTAACAGTGGAGAAATTGCGAGTGGGTTTAGTGTTTGGGGGGTGCTCTGGAGAGCATGAAGTATCAATCACCTCAGCGAAAGCCATCTGCGGTGCTCTCCAGACTGCCCCTAACCCAGATAAGTATGAAGTGGTTCCCTTTTACATCCATAAAAATGGTTGTTGGCAGTCAGGTCAGGTTGCTAACCAAGTGCTAGAGACGAGGAAACCTCAAGATCAAGCAGAAGAAGGTAGTCGCTGGCATTTTCCCGATTCCGTAGCCACTATCGATGTTTGGTTTCCCATCTTGCATGGTCCCAATGGAGAGGATGGCACGATACAAGGACTATTGCAGCTGATGCAAGTACCCTATGTTGGTTCAGGGGTGTTAGGGTCAGCCACTGGCATGGATAAAATTGCCATGAAAACAGTGTTTGCAGCGGCTGAGTTGCCTCAGGTGAAGTATATACCAGTGACCCGAGAACAGGTCTGGTCGGATCCTTGTGTGTTTACGAAGTTGTGCGATCGCATCGACGAAGAGATTGGCTATCCCAACTTTGTCAAACCCGCTAACTTGGGATCTTCCGTTGGTATTTCCAAAGTCAGAACCCGATCAGAGTTAGAGGCTGCCTTAGACAGCGCCGCCACGTTTGATCGCCGTATTGTTGTGGAGGCGGGGATTGTGGCTCGGGAAGTAGAATGTGCGGTCCTCGGTAATGGTCAACCCCGTGCTTCGGTGGTGGGAGAAATTAGCTTTGATAGCGATTTCTATGACTACGAAACGAAATATACGGAAGGACAGGCTAGCCTCCACATTCCGGCCCCGTTGCCAGAGAACATTACCCGAAAAATTCAAGAGATGGCGATCGATGCTTTTATTGCGGTAGATGCGGCAGGCTTGTCTCGGGTGGATTTCTTTTATGTGGAGTCTACAAGAGAAGTCTTGATCAATGAGATCAATACACTACCTGGGTTTACCACAACGAGTATGTATCCCCGACTGTGGGAAGCGGCAGGGGTTAGTTTTCCTGACTTAGTAGATCGTCTGATTCAACTGGCTGTGGAGTACCATGCTGCCTCCGATTAGCTAGGTCTATCAAAATGTAGGGTCAGAAAGGCTGTGCTTTTTAGATAGACAGGGGTTATGGGTTCTGGTCAACTTTCTGCGATAGCAAGCTAGATGATTACTGCTCACCAAAGTTTGCCAAGCCGTGTAATGCAATTGAAGCCCCACTAACAGCTCAGGTTTCAACAAGGGATAATAGCACTATCCCTGATATAGACTACCTTGTCAGCCCGTTATCATCCTCAAAGTGCTAGGACTTAGCGTTAAAAGCCACGTTATGATCAGGATTACAACTTGGCTTCTGGGAGGATCATCCCGCAAAGTCGACCACTTACGGTTTAAACATACAGATTGAAGGATATGGGTTGAGGATGAAGATTCAGGCAAGTGATACGTCAGCTGCAGACTGGTCAGGAGATTATCTAGGCATTGGTTTTTTTGAAGATTCCACTGATATAGAAACTTCTCTGGCACAGTTAAACCCACACCTTGAAGAGGTTTTGCAAGATCTGATCCGTGAAACTGAGTTTAAAGGAAAATCTGGGGAACAGCCTTGGACCCGAATAGCCGGACAAAGCCCCATCTGTAAAGTTATGCTCATTGGCCTTGGGGCAAAAGAGACCTTCACCTTAGAGAGTCTTCGGCAGGCAGCCGCTTCCTTTGCCAAAACAACCCAAAAGCAAAAAGCGGCCTCGGCTGGCCTCCAGTTACCCCTGTGGAACGATGAGGCTACAGCCTCAACCCAAGCAATGGCTGAAGGTATTGAACTGGCCTTGCACCAAGATCACCGCTTTAAGTCCGATCCTGAAGTACATCAGTCCGGTGAGTACCCTCAAGAAATCAGCTTATTAGGGGTTGCTAATCAAGCTGAGGCGATTGAAACAGCACAACAAATTTGTGCAGGGGTCATTCTGACACGCGAATTAGTGGCTGCTCCAGCTAATGTCGTCACCCCTAGTGTCTTAGCAGAAACTGCGGCCCAAATTGCTACCGAACACGGGCTTACCTTGGAAGTTTTAGAGCGGGAAGAATGCGAAGCTCAGGGCATGGGGGCTTTTCTCGGTGTTTCCTTAGCCTCCGATCTGCCTCCTAAGTTTATCCACCTCACTTATAAGCCGAATGGTACACCTCGTCGGAAACTTGCCATTGTTGGTAAAGGCGTCACGTTTGACTCAGGCGGTCTCAATCTCAAGGTCAGTGGCAGCGGTATTGAAACCATGAAAATGGATATGGCTGGCTCTGGTGCAACCTTGGGTGCTGCCAAAGCAATTGGTCAACTCAAACCCGATGTCGAAGTCCATTTTATTGTGGCAGCCGCCGAGAACATGATTAGTGGTCATGCCCTCCATCCCGGCGATATTCTCACTGCATCCAATGGCAAGACCATCGAAATCAATAATACAGATGCTGAAGGGCGGCTAACTCTGGCCGATGCATTGGTATTTGCTGAAAAACAAGAGGTTGATGCCATCGTCGATTTGGCTACTTTAACGGGAGCCTGTATTGTCGCCTTAGGCAACGATATTGCCGGTATGTGGACCCCGGAAGATAGCTTGGCAGAAGAGCTTACCCAGGCATCTG
Organism: Acaryochloris sp. IP29b_bin.176; assembly: GCA_028285315.1. Classification (GTDB taxonomy): domain Bacteria; phylum Cyanobacteriota; class Cyanobacteriia; order Thermosynechococcales; family Thermosynechococcaceae; genus Acaryochloris. Next base: position 19,278 of record JANQPU010000240.1, on the reverse strand, counting down.
AACAAGCAGGGGAAAAGTTTTGGCGGATGCCCTTAGAAGAAAAGTATTTTGAAGGGTTGAAATCGCCCATCGCAGATATGAAAAATACGGGTCCCCGCCCCGGTGGCTCCATTACAGCTGCTTTATTCCTCAAGCAATATGTTGAGAAAACGCCTTGGGCTCATTTAGATGTCGCAGGTCCAGTCTGGACTGAAAAAGAAAATGGCTACCTCAATGTGGGAGCTACAGGATTTGCCGTTCGCACCCTGGTGAATTGGGTGATGGGATAGTACAACGGCAGTCCTTCTTATACAGAGAATTTAGATGATATTGAGTCCTTACCCAACCAAGGGGCTCAAATCATGCCTATTGGTATTGACAGAGGCTGCCCACTATTCTCTGCATCATTTACAGTGATCCTGTCGGTCTTACCCTACAACCATGTCAACCCTTTCTCCAGAACAACTCATTCAGCAATTGCAATGGCGCTATGCGACTAAGCAATTTGACCCCTCTCAAAAAATCCCGGAACCCATTTGGGATGCCTTAGAAAAAAGCTTGGTTTTGACTCCCTCTTCCTTTGGACTACAGCCGTGGAAATTTTTCGTTGTTCGTAATCCTCAACTGCGACAGCAACTCCTGGAATTTTCCTTTGGACAAAGGCAAGTGGTTGATGCCTCCCATTTAGTCGTTTTGGCGATCAAAAAAGCGGTCAATGCCGATGATGTCGATCGGTATATGCAGCGCACATCTGAGGTTCGCCAAGTTGCTGTGGAATCGCTGACAGGGTTTGCCAATATCATCAAGACTTTTTTAGAACATCCTCAGGATCCCAAGTTTGATGTGGATGACTGGGCAGCCCGACAAGTCTATATCGCGTTGGGACAATTGATGACCAGTGCTGCCGTCCTGGGAATTGATACCTGCCCAATGGAAGGATTTATCTCAGCCAAATATGATGAGGTCTTGGGTTTAACGGCAACAGAATATTCCTCGGTTGTCGTCTGTCCTGCTGGGTATCGTCACCCGGAAGATAAATATGCTCGTCTGCCTAAAGTTAGGTTTAAGCAAGAAGATATGGTTGCTCAAATTACCTAAGGCACATTGCCTATCACGATTAAGGTGCAGCAGGGTTCGATCTAGATATCTCATTGCTTTAGTCTATTCAATGAGAAGATTTGTCTAGACTAAGATGAGAAAAACATCTATGGGTGTTTCGCTATGGCCTTAGAACCCTGCCGAGTGTGTGGTGCTTTGAATAGCACTGAAGCAGAAATTTGCCTCAGTTGTGAGTTTCCCACCAAAGGTCGTCGCCGTCCGGCCATTTTCCAATGGGCAGCGATTGGCTTATTTGTGTTGTTCACGATTCCTTTGGTGATGACCGTGATGAACCAGGTAAGATCTAATCCCCAGAAATCATCGCCACAATCTGTATCCCTTCGTCATAGCACCTTTCAATGATCACTAACCTGAAATTATCCCGTCGTCGGCTGTTGCAAATGGCAGGTGGCTTGGCAGTAACGCTGCTGTGGCCGCACCATGCTTATGGGCAAACAGGACGACAGGTGCGAGATACTGCCAAAGCCGTCACGGTATTGGTGTCGCCCCAAAGTAGTTCAGGATCGGGCGTGCTGATCAAGCAGGAAGGGAACAGCTATTATGTTTTAACTGCCAAGCATGTCATGGAGTCCACCCGTGCTGGAGAAGAAGCAGACGTCGTCACTGCTGATGGTCAGTCGCATCCCATTAATACCCAGGCTATCTTGTACCTATCAGGGGTAGATTTAGCCCTAATTCGGTTTGATAGCGATCGCACCTATTCGGTCGCCACTCTGAGTAACTCAGAATCTATCACAGAAACCGATACAGTTTACATCGCTGGTTTTCCCCTGCCGGGCCAAGCCATCACTTCACCGACTTTCACCATTACTAAGGGCGCAATCACTGGTAAAGGTCAATACCAACGGGGGTACGGTTTAATTTACGACAACGTCACCCAACCGGGAATGAGTGGTGGTCCTATCCTCAGTGAAACCGGACAAGTGATTGGCATTCACGGCTTAGCAGAAGGTGAACGCGTGCAAGGAGTAGCTGTCAAGGCAGGCTTGAACTTAGGCGTGCCCATCAACACTATTCTGGACCTCACCCCGCTCGCCCTTAAACCAACGCCCAAGACGGAGTCATCTCCACAACCCGTTGCCTCCGCAAGTGAAGCGGAACAAACCTTTCGCGCCTTTTTAGATCAGCATTATGCTGCGATGGCACCTCTGGTTGAAACTCGGGATGCTGCTCGGCTCTTTAACTATATGCCGATCGATAAGGAACGCTTTCGCTACAAGCAACATACCGGGGTGGTGCAAAACTACAACGATCGGGTTGCTGGGGCTTCACAGTTCTTCTCCAAAAAATCGGCTAGAGAAAAATGGAAACTTTCTTACGAAATTACCGATTTGCAAATGCCAACGGCTGATCAGGCCATTGTGTCTCATATTGAAACGGTGAAGTGGTCCTATTGGCCAGGGTTAGTGCGAGGGGTGTTCCGCCGCCGCGAAACAACCTCCTGGGAGCGAGTTAACGGCCAATGGAAAATTGTCTCTATCGAAGAAGGGGAAAGACTGTAGGTAGCCAGTGTTGGCGTCCTTGAATAAACGCCAACACTGGACCTGACAGCCTATGCGTTGACTTGAACTTTAACGACTTTATGTTTCTCTTCTTCTGCTTTGGGGAGCGTAATCGTCAACACGCCTTGTTGGTAATCAGCCTTGGCGTCTTGATTATTGATCCGACCTGGTAGCGGAATCACCCGTTGAAACTTCCCGTAGTGAAACTCGCTGCGAGTCATCCCTTGGTCTTCGCTGCGGGTCTTAGAACGCCGCTCACCACTAATAGAGACAGAGTCTGCAGTCACTTCTAGATTGACATCTTCAGGGTTTAGACCCGGCAGTTCTAGATGCAGAAAATAGTGATCCGCAGTATCTTCCAATTCCACAGCAGGGACAAACCCGAGATCAATACCTCTCCGTTGAGGGGTTGAGAGATTATCAAACAGGCGATTCATGTCCCGCTGCATGTCTTCTAATTCGCGGAAAGGTTGCCAGTGAACTAATGCCATAACGATATCCTCCTCGTTCATACAAACGGTGATGGCATGGAGAGAGCATTAAGCTCATTCCATAGAGCAATTGTGTCTCTTACTTTTGAGGATACTGTAAGCATTTGCGATCGCAGGTAGAGAGATGATCCCCTGCTTGGTAGGGATAACCCGCCCGATCTACGTTCTTAGGATTGCCTTAATCTTGCTGTGGTTCTCTAGGCATATAGCATCCAGCGTGAAACTATGAATCTAGAAGAGATTTTTCAAAACGATCCCAACATTCAATCGTTTCCGGCAGGGCAGACTATTTTTGCCCAAGGGGATCCAGGAGATTACATGTATGTGGTGATTACAGGTAATCTCGAAATTCAAGTTCATGGACATGTGATGGAAACCGCTGTGCCTGGCGATATCGTGGGAGAGATGGCTTTGATTGATAATGGTACCCGTAGTGCCGCTGCGATCGCACGTACCGATGTCACGCTGATGCCGATTGATCAAAAACGGTTTACCTTCTTGGTTCAAGAAACCCCTTATTTTGCCCTACAGGTGATGAAAGTCTTAGCCGATCGACTTGAAAAAATGAACAAGATGGTGTGATGAATAAATGGCAATGGTCTCCGAACGACCGATGTCCTACCGACACCAAGCAACGGCCATCGCCCCCTAAAGCGGAGGATATAGGTTGAGCCACCGTTCGAATTTACCGAGCATCTTCCGCAGAGACTTCATCTCTATCAACTTGTGGGCTTTCGCAAGAGAAACCACCTGCCTTTGGCGCTCATGATCTTCTAGCCACTGGCAATGGAGTTGGGTAACCGCTAAGGGAAACACCTGCACCGTATAGGTACTGCCCCATTTTTGATGGGCATAGGTTCCTAATGATTCGGTGGCTATCACTCCTTCAATGCCCGCTTCCTCCCAAGCTTCTTTTGCGGCAGAATCCCAGGCGGTCAGATCAGGCTCGATTTCTCCTTTGGGGATAATCCAACGACCTCGCTTTCGAGATGTAATTAAGACAACTTTCAAACCATCCGGGTGAATCAGGTAAGGCAAAGCAGCAGAGTGCTGATGGAGTCCATTAAAAGCAGCCGTCATAACTGATCACTCATGAATACGGGTCCGTCTACTGCTGTCTAAGAGATTAGCGAGAACCCTCTCTTTTGCCAACTCGTTCACCAATCTTGGTAACCGTTAATCATTTTTTCTTGCAATAACTCAATCGCAACTTGACCGTCAACTGGCTTCGAAAACAAATGACCTTGAGCCTCTTGGCATCCCAAATCTAGTAAAAAACGGCGTTGTACAGGTGTTTCCACCCCCTCAGCCGTGACATTCATTCCTAAATCATGGGCTAACTCGATGATGGAGCGCACCAGATCAAGATGATCCACATCCATCCCTTTAATAAACGACCGATCAATCTTTAAAGTATCGACGGGTAATTGCTGCAAATACTGTAACGAGGCATATCCTGTCCCAAAATCATCAATACAGAGGCTGACTCCCATCCGTTTGAGTTGATGAAGGGTATCGATCGCGGCTTTGGCTTTACTAAATAAATTACTTTCAGTAATTTCGATCATAAGTTGTTGAGGCGCAATTCGAGTTTCCAGCAATACTTGCCTGACTTGGGCGGCTAAATCCGCCTGATCAAATTGCTTGGCCGAAAAATTGACGCTGATCGATAGGGGCTCTTCCGTAAATCTTCGCCATTGCTGAATCCGAAAACAGGCCTCCTTCAGCATCCACTGATCAATCTCAAAAATCAAACCTGTTTCTTCTGCGATCGGAATAAATTCTAGAGGAGACACTAATCCCAATTTGGGGTGCATCCAGCGTACTAAGGCCTCAAATCCAATAATTCTCCGATCCGCCAAGCAGACAATTGGCTGAAAAAACAGATTGAGCTCTTGCTCACGCAGGGCTCGTTTGAGATCATTTTCAAGCTGCAGCAATCGCACTGCGCGTGCATGCATAGTGGCATCAAACACCACATAATTCGCTCGTCCAAGCCCTTTGGCATAACTGACCGCCGTATTCGCATCGCGGAGTAAATCCTCAGCACGGTCATACTCTATGAGGGTTAGCGCAATTCCCACACTGGCAGTCATGAATAACTCTTGACCATTCAAGCGAAAAGGGGTTTTAAGCTCTGCCGAAATTTGGTTGGCGGCCAATATGGCTGTGCTAGTAGAATCAATCTCATCCAACAGAATAATAAATTCATCACCACTCAAGCGAGCAAAGATATCAAATTCATCCAAGCAATTTTTGAGACGCCAAGCAATTGCAATCAATAGTTGATCTCCCGCCAAACGACCAAAACTATCATTAATACTTTGGAAACGGTCGATATTGACGATTAAAATGGCAAAATGATAGCTTTTTTTTCGTTTAAATCGTTCAAAGGCATGAGCCAACTGAATTAGAAAATAGGTTTGATTCGGTAACCCCGTCAACGCATCATAAAAGGTCGTTTTGAGAATGCTTTCACTGGCTTGCTTGCGCTCTTCAATAAAATCTAAGGTACTTTCCCGAGCTTTTTGAATAAAGGACAGGAGCTCAACGTAATCTCCCTCAGAAGCCTTAACCAGGAGAATTTTCTGAGATCCTAAATTCAGAGCCGACGCTTCCAAATGAATCTCCTGGTCCCGGTGATCGGCTTCACACCACATCCCTGACTTATACTGGCCTGGCTGATTCTCATGCCAGAATTCAGCCGCATCTATCAGAAAATTGGCGAGAAAAGGCAAATTTTGTTCAATCCAATGGGTATCTAGGGTTGCTTGAGCTTGGGGATAGAGTTCAGCAAACCAGGTAGGTATCGTTCCCACAATGGTTAAGGAATGCTCGTCCACTCGCTCTAAGATCAAAATATCTAAGGCAGAGAGTACATTTGCGGGCAGCGATTCCGTCATTGCAGTGGGTGATAAGAATATAGGCAAAGAGATTCCGTCATAAAACTTCCAGCAAGAGATGCTGGTCGAAAAGACTTCTGCCTTTGATCTAGCCCATCAAAGGTCAGTTTGTCGATGATCAAGGTCCCACCTATAGAATGTTCATTTAAATTCACAGCAACATCCATAGGCTGTCCCATCACGGTCAAGGTTTTGCCAAATCCAACTTGCAGCAGGCCGATCGTGACCATCCCTGTCGTCACCACGAGTGCACATTGAGCTGATGGGCCAATGGGGGGTTGACGCTCTTCAAATAATTGAAGGATACGCACACTGGCATCTATCGCCTGCATGGATGAGCTACGGGTAGACGGCAACACGCCAAACACAGCCACAATTGAGTTGCCAATGTTCTGATGAACCAGACCGCCTTCATCCAGAATTGAAGGTGAAATCGCAGACAGATAGGCATCCAATATTTTTAGCGGGTTTGAAGTAGCAGTTTTATCATCTAGACCCTCGATATTGCAACATTTAATCACCAAAATACTCAGGGATTTTTGCTCCCCTGCAGGCCGAATATCCAGGATATTCTCTGCTACGGTCTCTGACTGGATGATGTGCCCCAGGGAGCGAGCCTGTTTTCGTCTGAGCAGGCTGAGGTCATTGACTTTTTGTTGGATAAGAACATGCTCCTCGTTTTCCGAGGTCGCATCAAAGAAGACGACCCAGTCATGCTGCTCTTCCGCAAAGAGATGAACTTCCGCAATAATATCGTCTTCAAGCTGCAGAAAAGGAATATGCATGGCCGCTTCTTGTAAAGGTAGCAAGCCAGCCAAGAAGAAGATTTGATCGTCGATGGACTGGTGAAGCTGTAAAGGATTTAAGCCATAACGGTCGCAAGCACCACCATAGGAAAGTAAATCCCCGTTTTTAGTGACTTGTAGATAGGCGGGAAAGCGATCTCGGACGACTGTAGAACAAAGAAATGTAACTATTGGTTGTGGGAGATTTAACATGAGTCACTAAAGCATCATTTGCGCCAATTTTGTAAAGCACTCTTCTACTCCTAAGCCAGTCCTTGCACTCCCCATACAGTATGTCCATTGCCGCTGGGATAACTCTTCGAGATCTTCCTCTCCAACTTCCCAATCTTGGCTCAGGTCATACTTATTGAAAATCGTAATAAATGGAACTTTGCCAATCGTGTCCTCCACCTTAGCTTGTAATTGGAAGACCGTTCCTAACGTATCGCGTCGAGTACCATCCACCACCAAGATATAAGCGGCTGACCCTCGTAAATATGACATTCTGATTTTTTGAAATTCATCTTCACCATGAATATCCCATAGAATTAAATTTAATTCTTGACCCGCAACGGTCACAACTTTCTTGTCAATTTTGACGCCAACAGTGGTTTGATATTTATCCGAATAAATGCCTTGAACGTAGCGAGCGACAAGACTCGTTTTTCCAGTCGCAAATGCACCGACCATACAAATCTTTTTTTGGAGCATAAGCTATCAATTCGCGTCCGATGGATGGATAAAAATAACTTTAAACGTGACCTTGCGATTGGATTTGGAAATCTGGGAAACTAAGCCTGGCGTGGTTGATTCGGAGGGCTCAATACTGACGGCCTGCAACAAGTTTTTCTCAATGCCTTGCTTTGATAGCAGGGAGATGATGGCTTTTGCACGGATCTCTCGGACATAGAGATTGATCAACTCAGACCCACTCCTGTCGGTATGCCCCTCGACTAGAACGGCAACGTTTTGATTGATCGTTTTTGCTGTTTTAGCCAGTTGTTTGATGTCCTCAGCTAGGGTTTTTAATTTGTCATTTTGTTGGGGCACCAACTGGGCATTTTGGGTAAAGAAGAACGTTTGAGCCTCAATTTTGGCCTTAATGCCTGCCAGAGCACTTGCTTCTACAGGGACAATTTGCTGGGTATTGAATTGGGTAATATTAGGCAGTCGCAAGGCCAACTGTTTTGCTTCCGTAATCCAGGCTTGCGGGGCTGTTCCTGAGGCTTGAACAGTGCCATTGGTATCGACTTTAAGGGTGACCGTTTCTGGGGGTTGTAAAAGTGATTTAACTCTAGATTCAATAAATTCCGCATCAAAAGATAGATATGGTTCCCAGTAAAAAACGAACTTCTCTGGCTCTAAGTCCATCTTAGCCATGAGGTCAGCGGGCTCAGGTGCGAGGGGATCTCTCAAACCTGAAATCGCATATTTACCATCTTGTTTTTCGGTTCGTAAGACCACAATGCCTGCTTCTTGATTCAGTTGGTCGACAAAGCTCTGTACCTGATGCCGCTCGTAGCTAGAGAGAACCCCCCATGCCCCCAATCCCAGCAGCAGAATCCCAGCTGCACCCCCAATCCACTTCAAGGGGGAAGCGCGCTTCTTTTTGGCTTGATACTGGGACTGTAAACATTCCTCTAGGTAAGGTTGACTGGGCTCAAAGGCGCTACTATCTCCCTGAAAGTGATGAAGCTGTTGTTCTTGGACGAGGTGAATACGCTCTAGAGCGTTTTCCATGGTCTGCCGCAGTTGGCCCGGCGGGTTACCCCGAATAACGCAGGCAATAATGGCTTGAGGCCCTTCATTCACCCAAATGGTCAACTCCCCCACCTGTAGGCTACCCAAGGTATCGTCACTGACACTAAACGAGTCCCGGACAAAGTCTTGAATCGCTGTAAACATGGCTGATACCAAGTCCGCATCCTGGGCCGCAGCTGTTTCTGCCGCGAGATGCTGTAAAACTAAGCCAGAATTCTTATGAATGAGAAAAACTTGTTCGACCTGGTAGACCAGGGTTCGCAACAACAGGACTTCAGCAAAAGACTTGCCCGTGCGCCAGGCTTCAAACCGCCAGCTGATGCTTTGGGGAGAGAGGCTATGTTCTAAGCTCTGATTCAGGGAGTCAGTCAGATTTTGAATCGCGGCTGCGATCGCTTTTCGAATCGCTGGCCCCATGATTGGGAACAGAGCTTCCGATAAGATATTCTGATCCGTATTCACAGACGATTTGATCGCGTGCTCGACCGTGGGGACAACGGCCTCAGAGACACGCTTATCCCCCGTTTTCAAGGTCAGTTGGATCGCTTCGGGGAGCACCCGGCTCACATCTTCCGATCGCAGTTTAGCGTTCTCGAACTGTTCTTTGAGAGCTGGCCCAATCAGCAAGCTACGGAGTTTAGTCAGATCGTCGGCTTGGCTAGGCTTGTCTGGATTAGACGCATCCTGATTGGCATTGGTCGGTAAATTACTCATTGAACAGAGAATGTCAAAGATGAGATGGGCTGACAGGGAGAGTATCTCAGATCTGCCATCGTTGCTGATATTGCTATAGTAAGGGCCATGACGATAAACAATTTGAAGTTTTATGTCGTAGTGCCCAACCTCAACCTGCTACCCCGTCCAACGGCTGGTATTGCTATTCGCCCTAGAGTCTATGAATTGGAGCGGATATTCACAGCTAACTGGCTAAAGAGATCCGCTAACTGATCTCGATCCTGAGCATCAACCGATTGGAGGGACTGCACTTCACGCTCCAGTAGAGCTTTGAGTTCCGCATGCTTATGGTCAAAGTCTGTCTCTAAAGATGCCACTTTTTCATTCAACGTAGCTAGGATACTTGTTCGTTGACGCTCAAGTTCTGTGGTTTGAGACGTATGATTCGCTTGCACCGTCTGGGTGAGGGTTTGTAAATCGTTGCGAATTGAGGTTGCTAGGGCTTGCAGTCGTTGATTAATTTGATCGCGGATATCCGCACATTCTTGGTTCAAGCGGTGTTCTAGCTGATCGATTTTTTGTTCCTGGCTTTGCACCTGTTGTCCAAACAACAGATCTCTAATCTTATTGAGGGTATTGAAATCGACCTCTTCAGGAGCAGAAGTAGTGGCTAGCGCGCTCGTATTTGGCGGTAGTTCAGTATCCGGCGAAGGTTCAGAAGATGATGTTGACAAAGCTGAAGGTATTTGTTCGTCAGAGATAGTCATGGCCACATTGAGGTAGAGTTTACGACTTTGCAGAGCCAGTCACATTCATCGCCAAAGTGTCATTATTCCACTGTGCACGAGCGACAGGTCCCCCTGGATCACCCTCAATCTTAGCATTCCTTTACAGACGGTCAGCGGATTGGCCGATCTGAGAATCTTATCCCCATCCCATACAGCATTGACCTCACCTAATCAGGGACGATAGCAGTCAGCACTAAGTGATAGCGATAGAGGGCAACCGGTTGATTGAGAGCTTGAAAATAGTTGGGATCCTGTGGCGAGAGATAGATGGCCGTGACTTGATCGGCATCGATTTGGGCTGGACTCTTGTTGACGTAGCGATAGGAGGTTGTATTTTCCACTTGGTTGAGATAGATTTGGGCGTTGCTACGGAATTCTTGTTGGAACAGTTCACTGGCAATCCAAGTATCGTTCTTGGCATCAAATTCAGTGGTGCGATCGCTAATCGTAGACACTAGCTGCCGTCCCTGATCGAGCATCGTGGTTTGGCGATTGGGAAAACGAGGATCAATGGTCACTTTTTGAACCGCACCTTCTCCAAGGTAGGCAGATGCTAAACTCCGGCCATTGTAAGCCAAGTCTGCCACAACAGATGGTTTACGAGACAGGAGTTCCCAGGGAGAAACATTCGATAGAACCTTGGCTTTAAGGGGGGAGCGCTCTTCCACAAACCGAACCTTAAATTGCACGGGTTTGTTTAACAGACCCTCGTTTTCGGCATAGCCGGGGGACACAATTTGGGGGGCTAGGGGGGCGGCTAAGTCAACTAGGGTGCTCGTAACCTGCCAATCCCCTAAAAACCAGTCTGGATAAATCAAGCTACCAGTTGCCGGTTTCAGTACTGGTTTCCCTTGCCAATCTGGAAATGCCGATAGTCGCTCGGCTAAGGGGCTAGCCAGCACTGGTAGAGACCAGCAGCAGAGAATCAAAGCCAGACATATTCCCCACCACCAGCCTCTGGGAGGCTGTAAGTCTCTACCGTTCACATCCCCTTCCCCTATAGTGCTGAGCCTACTTGGTCTTTAGCCAAGAACTTCTCTAGTTCCGTCAAGGCATCGGCATCGACTTTGGTTTGCATGGGGCAGAACTTCGGTCCACACATGGAACAAAATTCAGCTGTTTTGTAGATATCTGCGGGTAGGGTTTCATCATGGTACTCTCGGGCCCGCTCTGGATCGAGAGAAAGTTCAAATTGACGATTCCAGTCAAAGTTGTAGCGGGCTTCAGACAGCTGATCATCCCGATCGCGGGCTCCCGGACGATGGCGGGCAATGTCCGCCGCATGGGCGGCAATCTTATAGGCAATCAAGCCGTTGCGAACGTCCTCAGCATCCGGCAGTCCTAAATGCTCTTTGGGCGTGACGTAACAGAGCATGGCAGTACCATACCAACCGGCCATGGCAGCCCCAATGGCGGAAGTAATGTGATCGTAGCCAGGGGCAATATCGGTGACCAACGGTCCGAGGACATAGAAGGGGGCTTCAGAACATTCTTCCATCTGCTTACGAACGTTGAACTCAATTTGGTCCATGGGCACATGGCCCGGACCTTCCACCATCACCTGAACATCATGCTCCCAGGCCCGGCGGGTCAGTTGCCCTAAGGTTTTTAGCTCTGCCAATTGGGCATCATCAGAGGCATCATGGGTACAGCCCGGTCGCAGAGAGTCGCCTAGGCTAAAAGACACATCATGCTTTTTGAAAATTTCGATGATGTCGTTGAAGTGCGTATAGAGCGGGTTTTGCTTGTGGTGGTGGAGCATCCAGCGGGCGAGAATACCACCCCCACGAGAGACGATACCGGTGATGCGATCGCGCACCAAGGGCAAATGCTCAATCAAAATCCCTGCATGAATCGTTTGATAATCCACACCTTGCTTGGCATGTTTTTCAATCACATCCAAAAAGTCATCGGCTGTAAGATTCTCAATTGTGCCGTGGACGCTTTCTAGAGCTTGATAGACGGGCACCGTACCAATGGGAACAGGAGACTCATTGATAATGGCCGTCCGAATTTCGTCTAGATTGCCACCGCCCGTCGACAAGTCCATTACCGTATCGGCCCCATACTTCACGGCTAAGCGCAGCTTATCGAGTTCTTCTTCAATGTTGGAAGAGTTGGGCGAGGCACCAATATTGGCATTCACCTTACATTTGGAGGCAATGCCAATCGCCATCGGCTCCAAATTAACGTGGTTAATATTGGCGGGAATAATCATCCGCCCCCGAGCCACTTCTTCCCGAATCAACTCGGCCGGAAGGTTTTCACGCTTGGCAACATAGTCCATTTCCTCCGTAATCTGGCCCTGACGCGCATAGTACATCTGACTGACATTGCTCTGTCCATGACGTTGGGCAACCCATTGATGACGCATATTTAGTTCCTCGGATTGACAGCTTCCCTCCGCCGGTGCTAACCGGTCTCAGGTTCTAAGGGTTTGATCTCAGCCTAATTGGCACCCCTAGCTCCCATAGATCCTAACATTGACGGGCAAGACCACTTCCTGCAATTTTGCTTAAGTTTTACGAGAATTTGTAGAGTTTTGTCCGATCCAGGAAGTGGGGCGGTCAGGAACCTAAGAATTCGATCGCAAAAAAAGAGTGGCAACTCCGCTAACAAAACAGTAGGCTGGCAAACGTAGGACGATGCGGCCCTTGCAGCGATTGACCCCATCGTTATGACTTGGCGATGATCGTCGTCCTACTGCCCAACCCCCTGTGTGAGACCAAATCAGAAATTTCAGAAAACAGTGATGAGACGACAGCCCCCCCATTTCCGTCGATATAGCCGCTTGTTTGGTGTTGCTTTGTCTGTGGCTTTGCTGCAGGCTGGGCCAATGCTAGCGGCTGAGCGTATCTTTTTATCCTTCTTATTCTTAGAGCGTTCTATTCCTGTCCGTGATTTGGAAATTTATGCCAAGGAAGGTCGTAAGAGTCAAGCGTTAGCCCCTTATTTGGGCTACTTTACTTCAGAACAACAAACCCAACTGCGAGCCAGCTTACAAGAGCGCCTCCCCCTCAATGCGGTCGCCGTATCTCAATTTTTGTACACCCCCGTTGGTGAAGCTTTCCTCAACCGGGTCCAACAGGTGGTGCAGACCAAGTCTGGACAAGGCAGTTTCTTCGCCCTCCGATCTGCCTTAATTTTGGCGGCTAATGATCCAGAAGGATTAACGGCCCTCAGTGTTTTACGAAATTTCCCCAATAAGGGGGTGCAAGTAGATCTCAGTAAAGCCCTAGAGTTACTCAATCAAGTGCAAATGGCCGTGAAAACCACCAGCACTGCCGTTGAAGCAATCATCCAGCAATCTCAAGCCGATCCCCAAGCCGATAGCCTAATAGGCTGGTCTTTGTCTCAATCTGGGCTCTATGCCTGGAAACGCACGACCTTAGAGGACTTAAAAGACGACAGTGAAAAGCGATTGGCCTATACGGGGCGCGCCCGCGACTTTGCAGCCGATCTGTATTTCCCCACCACACCTGCAGAGCAACCTTATCCAGTTGTTGTGATTTCCCACGGGTTTAATTCTGATCGCACGACCTATGCCTACTTGGCCGAGCACTTAGCCTCCCATGGTTATGTCGTCGTCATGCCAGAGCATTCCGGCAGTAACGGTCAGCAGATTGCCGATTGGCTGCGAGGGCGAGCCCAAGATGCGATTGATCGAACCGAGTTTATCGATCGACCGTTAGATGTCACCTATATTCTGGATGAACTAGAAGAGAACTCAATTCCTGATGTGCGTTTCAAAGGACGCTTAAATTTAACCAAAGTTGGAATTTTAGGCCATTCCTATGGCGGCTATACTGCTCTGGCCCTGGCTGGAGCCACCCCCAACTTTGAGCAACTACGACAGGCTTGTACCTCTGAGTTAGACAACACACTAAATGTCTCCTTGGTGTTGCAGTGTCAGGCACTCCAAACCCCAGAACAACCCATTGATCTCGCAGATACCAGGATTCAAAATGTGATTGCCATCAGTCCAATTGGCAGCAATTTATTCGGAAAATCTGGTTATCAAAACATTAATATACCCATCATGATGATCGCGGGGGGGGCTGATACGATCGCCCCTGCCTTACCGGAGCAAATCCAACCCTTTACCTGGTTGACGACCCCTGAGAAACAGTTAGTCCTAATCAACAATGGCACTCATTTTTCGACGGGGAACACCTCACCAACGTCACCAGGTGTTTTACCTGGGTTTGGGGATGCGAGAGGACCGAGTGCCCTGGCCCGATTTTATATCAAAGCTTTAAGTACGGCTTCTTTTGGGCGTTATATTCGACAGCAGGAACAGTTTGCGAATTTCCTCACCCCAAGCTACGCCGCTAATCTCAGTCGTGAGCCCTTAACCTTGTACCTAACGCCCACGTTGACCTTGCCGGCAGCCCAAGCCAAACAGGACTCTTAATGCTTGGTTTTCTGAATTTGTATAAACCTACTGGCCTAACTTCTCATGATTGTGTGGGACGAGTCCGGCGGATCTGTGGCCTCAAGCGAGTGGGACATGGAGGCACCCTCGATCCCTTGGCAACGGGAGTATTACCGATTGCCTTGGGACCCGCAACCCGCCTCTTGCCCTATCTGCCAGAGCAGAAAGCCTATCAAGCAACCATTCGCTTGGGAACCACCACCACAACCGATGATCTAGCTGGAGAAGTCCTCTCAAAACAAACCGTTCACCATCTCTCGCAAGAAGCGGTTGAGCAAGCATTACCGAAGTTCATCGGCTCGATTGACCAACGCCCGCCCGCCTATAGTGCCATTCAAATTCAAGGGCAGCGCTTGTACGATTTGGCCCGTCAAGGTAAAGCTGTAACGGCCCCCATCCGGACAGTGGAGGTACTCGATATTCAGGTACTGGACTGGCGAGCTGCCGAACAACCAGAATTGGACGTTGCGATCGCATGTGGTCCCGGCACCTATATTCGCTCCATTGCCCGAGACTTAGGTGAGGTGTTAGGAACCGGCGCAACCTTGGCTCAACTGACTCGCACGCTAAGCTGTGGCTTCGATTTAGCCGACAGTCTCACCTTTGAGATGTTAGAAGCTCAGATTCAGGCAGGAACTTTTACGCCTATTGCCCCATCTTTTTCCCTACAACAACCGATCATTCATTTGCCTCCAGCCGAAGCTCAGCGGTTTTGCTGGGGGCAAAAGCTTCCTCAGGATCGTCCTAATGGATTGATGCAGGTGTATGAAAGTTGCGATCGCTTTTTGGGCATGGGTGAAATCATCGATGGGGTCCTAAAACCCAAAGTCGTTTTACCTCCAGCGCCATAATAATTGTGCTGTTGAGACCATTCTTATCAGCAGCAATGCTATACTCTGAGCCAAAATTATTGTTTTCTCCTCTTCACCGCTCACTATGCGCAGGTTTAAGTCGAATTCCCCTCTCCTGAACGGTTTAATTTTATTCCTCGGAGCATTTTTGTGTATCCTCACCCTTCACGTCAATGTGGTTAATAGTCAAACTGTTCACTCCGAGCTAGCCAGTTTTCGGCCTGTAGAAGTTTGGCGACCGGCTCATGAGACCAATTTTGGCAAACGATATCCCAAAGATATCTACGGTCGACTGGTCAATAATGCTCCCATCGTTGTTTTACATGAAACCGTCATTTCGGCGGCAGACACTATCCGTGTATTTCAGACTCCTCATTACAATGAGGATGATCAAGCTAGTTATCACGCTTTAATCACTCGCAATGGCACTATCGTGCATCTTGTCTCCAAGAAAAATCGAGCCTTCGGTGCAGGGAATTCCGTGTTTAGAGGTCCCAATGGTCCCGAAGCGGTGAAAACGCATCGGATCTATCCGGCATCAGTCAATAATTTTGCCTATCATATTTCCCTAGAATCCCCTGCTGATGGCAGGCATAATGGCAATCATCACAGTGGCTACTCTCAAGCCCAATACAAATCCCTCGCCTACCTTGTCGCTAAAAGTCGCATTCCTCAATCTCGGGTTACTACCCACAAGGGCGTGGATCGTTCTGGCAGCCGCAAAGATCCTCGGAGTTTCAATAATCGTCACTTCACTAGCCTTGTACAACGATTTAGCCAGGTCAATAACGCCACGACGGTCAGCCAAAATTCTCCCGCTTTCTTTGAACTGGGTCCATCAATGCCTGTGCAAGAGGCTCGTTAGGGCTTTAGCAACGTATAACTCAGTATCAACACATCAAAGTGGGGCGTATCTTTCTTCCCATCAGGTGGCGTCTGCCTACACAGAGTGTGATTCTGCCTTCTCAGACTTCTCATTAATCCCTTATCACCGATTCAGCAAATTACAGGGACTCACCCAGAACATCATCATTCCAGCTTCAGACAACCCCCGTACATTAAAAGCATTGAAGTTGGAGAACAAACATGACCCGCATTCATCAAGTCGCTTTTTCAGTCGTCACAAGCTTTACTGTCCTGAGTCTTGGCGTTGCTTCCTCAGCTCTAGCTGAAACCATCACCGTCACGCGTGGCCCTAATGGTGCCGCTCATCAGGTCAAAGTAGACCAAGTCCCTCATGATGCGCAGGTGCAGCCCAACACGCCCGCCACTTCGGTTCCGAAGGTTGTTACTAAAGGGTCTCATGGTGCCGCTCATATTGCTCGGCCCACCTCAGTTCGCCAGGCCCCTTCTCAATCTTCTAGAACCCTCCCAGTGATCAAGCGTGGTCCTAATGGCGCAGCCCATATTGCCAACTGAAGGGATTAACCCAAACTGGCTGATACGACCTTATTCACCACATTCTAGAGCTGATTGCAAATCCCCCTACAATCAGCTCTTTTCTCTGTATCAGCCCCTCGTTTTTCTCCAACAGATCCCTTACGACTGAGGGGAACACTCCTTAGTCGTGGGCTTTTCTTCTCATAGAGATGGCTCAGGGCCTTTGCTGAAACTAGGTAACCTGAGGTTGAGATAAGCTGAAACCTGCCCGTCTTCGTTAAAGTGCTTCAAACCACCTGACGTTTTATAGCGATTCTTAAAACTCAGTCTAGGACTAAACGATTAAAGACTCGACCTTAAATAGACTTTTCCAGCCTGACTGGAGCTGACTAAATGCACATTCAGGCCAGCTCTCCGGGATCTAGACTCTTTTGCCTATCTAGCAGACAACTGCCGAAAATCTTGGCGTTGTTCAAGATAGAGGACGAACAGTTGGCAATTTTAAGGCCAATATTCCCATGAAACAGATTGAACCTGTAAGAGGCAAGGTCTGTATCGCAATGTTTTGCACAGAACGGCTAGTCGGTTTGGGCATGGATCTAGAGGCTGTGGAGGAAAGGTTACCCTCGTTATGGCAACCAGAGAGGTTGAATGCCTGCGAGTAGTTTCTGCGGTTTTTTCTTCTTGAGGGAAATGGTGTTTGCTTCCTGTAGCGGATACAACCATACATGGCTCTCACTGACAGTTTGCCCCACAGAATCTCGAACAACGCTCTGGCTTGGTTTATCCGTGACGGTCACCTCTTCGTAGAGTAAGGCTGAACCATCTGGAGCGAGGCTGAGGGTACCGCTCGACTGCTTAGGGATGGTGATCAACCGCTGTTTCTTGCCTGTATCGAGATCAATGGCGCTGATGTGCAGATCAAAACTTGATGTTTGGCTGCGATTGAACGTCGTATACAGACAGTAAACGGTTTGTGTACTTGGATTAATTGCTGCATCTAGGACATACCCCCCAACCTTGAGTAATTCTTGTTCTTGACCTTGATTGGATAATAGATAGAGAGAACGAGTGGAGTCAGGATTATTTTGGGCCATAAGGGCTGCAGAACCATCCCTGGCAAAACTCAAAATTTGGTCAAACTTGGGCCAAAAATCGATGGGTTTGCTCTTGGCATCACCATAGAGTGGCACCATAGCAACACCTTGATTTTGAGAAACAACCAAGGTCTGACCATCGGGCGTAATTAAGAATTGACCATCCGCATTATGTTGTAGCCGACGCGGCGCTGAATCTGTTAATTCCCAGAGACTGACAGGTTCATTCTCTTGACGGCTAAACTGCTGAACGATCAGCACTGCTCCATTGGGAGTGATATCAAAGTCTAGGAGTTGATAGTCCTGATTCTCCAATAGAAGTTGATAGTCAGATTGAGCTGTCGTTGACGTTAAAGGAACTGCATAGAGTTTTTGCTCAAATAGATCTTGATTCTGTTTACCGCGATCGATCGCGGTAAACAGAATGCGATCGCGCTTGAGATCCGCCTTAAAATCCAGCACGGTCAACGTCGGTGGCGTTAGGATCTGATGGGTCTTTTGGGTGAGGTTATGCATGACTAGACGGCCATTTTCGTCCCCATCAATGCCGAGAGAGATAAGGGCGCGATCGCGGCTCCGAAACTGCCCTGTAAAGGGCTGTATTTTTACCCACTTTCCTGAAGAGCTATGAGTAGCGGCTGTGGCTTGGTCGAGGGTCACTTGAAACGATTGACCGTAAGGAGCAGGTTGGTTGAGGGTATAGGCTAATCGGCGGCCAGACCAACTGAATTTGCCAGGGATGGGGGGCTGAATTTTCAAATTGTCAGTAACCGATTCCCAATCCATCGCTCGATTGAAGGTGAGAATGAAGGCGATGTCTTCCACCCCGATCTGCTGATTTTGCCAGCTAAACTCACGCACCTTAGGAAAGGTATGGTCTCCGCTCCAAATGATTCCTCCAATCAACAGGGTCAGTACCAGAATAGTGGTGATGGCGACACGATCTAAGGGATGTGATTTGGACCAACGGCCTAACCCAAGCAACGGCTGTTTCAAATTATCCTCACCCCATGCCATTCGTTTCTCTGTTCCCATCTTCACTCACTATTCCTGGCTAGAAGGCTTTGCCAGACTGGGTATGTCATACCATTGGCATCTTCGCTTCTGCAAGGGATGCTACAGCAATTCCCTCAAGTTCCTGATAAGCTGGGGAAAACTTTTGGGATATTCCCGTCGTCTGAAGTGAAGACCGTATTCCCATAAGTACAATCATTATTGCGTGATCAAGGGGATGGATTATGTGTGTTGGATGCTATGCCATGCCGATTATGACGTTGGTATCACCGGGGCCTGAAGCACTACCCGCGACAGCAGTTCCCTTGATTGAATCGCCAGATGCCCAGGTCATGCAGGTTCAGCCCCAAGTCAGTGCGACCCAGGTGCAGGCTGAAATTGCAGCGATGATTGAACGGTTGCCCGATTCTGCTGATGCCGCCATTCTGCGAGAGGAATTTACAGCGGTTCATCAACGCTTAGAAGGCGTCACCAATGTGGATGAGGCCAATACAATTG
>JANQPU010000223.1 GCA_028285315.1 Acaryochloris sp. IP29b_bin.176 | reverse complement strand
GTCTTAACAGGGAATCCTTGAATGAAGAGCTGTGGGTCTCATGGAGGTAAAAGGGAAAAGAGACATGACAACAGTAATGGTAGTTGATGACAGCCCCACCATGCGTGCCATGCTAACAGATATGTTGCAGCGCAATGGTTTAGAGGTCATCGAAGCAGAAGATGGTTTAGCAGCGAAAACAATGCTGCAATCCAATAGTTATCCAGACTTGGTCATCACAGATATTGTGATGCCCCGCATGAATGGCTATGAATTATGCCGCTGGGTCAAAAACGACCTGAAAGACCTAAACTTACCCGTTATTATGTGCTCCACTAAGGGAGAAGCCTTTGATCGGCATTGGGGAATGAAGCAGGGGGGTGATGCCTACATTACCAAGCCCTTCAATCCCTCAGAGATGCTAGATCTGATTCGTAAACTCTTGAAGACGCGGGCTGAGTCCTAGGGCCTTGGTCAACCATTATGGGGATCGAGATAGAGCGCAAGTTTCTAGTCAAAGGTGATGCATGGCGATCCATGGGGCCTGGCATTCCTCTCATTCAAGGGTATTTAGCGGGCAGTGATCAAGCGACCGTCAGGGTCCGTACCGCCGGAGAGGTAGCTTTTTTAACTGTCAAAGGCAAAGTCACAAATCTGACAAGACAAGAATTTGAATATGAGATTCCCGTGGCTGATGCTCGAGCCATGTTGAAACTTTGCTATCCGCGCGTTGTAGAAAAGACTCGCTATAAAATCCCTATTCACGATCTGATGTGGGAAGTTGATGAGTTTGCAGGGACCAATCAAGGTTTAGTGGTAGCAGAAGTAGAACTGGCATCGCCAGAACAATCTCTCTCTTTACCAGACTGGATTGGTCCAGAAGTCTCGGATGATTCTAGATATTTCAACTCTTACCTGGCTGCTCATCCCTATTCAACTTGGCCAAATTAGCCCAGCAACAATTGAAATACCTTGAATCAAAGTGAGGTTGAGGCCATATTAGTTAGGGAACTGAGTTTGAGGCTGACCTCCTAGTCCGATCCGCCTCCTAAGCGCTTAAACAGCCACCCCCATAGTCAAGAGAGAGTTCAGCTTGGGTTTAGCCCTTGCTATCTGCATTAACGTTAAAGAGAAACGGGGCCTGCCCGCCATCTTTGCCGCTAATCAGCACTCGTGGCATTTGGGAGCCACCCTGTCTCCAGGCTTCAATGGCTTCTTTTTGAAGGACCAATTTACCCCCCTGATCTTTCAGGGTATCAGCTAACAAACGTTGAGCTTCTGCTTTACCCTTGGCACGATTGACTTCGGCTAGGGCTTCTTGTTCTGCCTCACGGGCGACATAAACAGCCCGCTGGGCTCGCTGTTCTGCAATTTGTTTTTCTTCAACGGCCTGGGCAAATTCTGGCGAAAAGTCGAGGTCAACGACGCTAGTATCGAGGACGATAATGCCGTATTTTTCCAATCGCTTACTCAAAGCATCGTCAAAATCAGATTTCAGCACTTCCCGTTGGGTAATCGCTTCTTCCACAGTGCGGCGAGAGGCAGCAATTTTGAAAGATTCTTGAGTCTGTGGCGCAATAATTTTGGAAACAATATTTTGTAGAGATCCTTGCTTTCGTCTAACTTCTACCACTTCAGTGGCATCTAACCGAAAGTTAATCGCAAATCGAGCGGTCAGGTCCTGTAAGTCTTTAGTAGAACTTTGGGCCGGAACTTCAAATTTTTGAACGGTTAAATCGTAGATATCGACTCTGGATACGAAAGGGGCTTTGAAATGGATACCTTCTAAGAGAGCCCCATCACGGGCTTTTCCCAAGATACTGAGCACACCAGCTTGTCCAGGATTGATAATCACAACGGAATTGAGGCTCAACAGAACCAGTAGCGCAATGATAATTCCGAGATTTGCTGGATTCCAAGCCTTCATGCCTTAGCCTTTTTGCTGATCTTGACTTTCTCAGGGTAGCTGATTTATCTCTTCCAAGGGCACGGATTTAGCCTCATTTTTTTTCGGTAGCTGTTGCGGGAGCATAACAGTGAAGGTGGTACCTTGTTGCAATGTACTGCTGACACTCATCTGGCCTTGGTGATTGTGGCAAATTGCTTGTGCGATCGCAAGTCCCAATCCTATGCCCATCACTTTACCCGACGGAGAGAGTTGATGCTGCGTCGAAGCAGCAGATAATAACGACCGCTTGCGAGCAGGATCGACCCGATAAAACCGATCAAAAACATGGGGTAGTGCTTCTGCCGGAATACCCATTCCCTGATCTCGAATCACCACTTCTAAGTGGGGAACACCCTGCTGGAGGCACTGTTTTAGGGACAGATGAACAATACCCTCAGTAGGTGTGTATTGAATCCCATTACTCACCAGATTGGTGAACAAGCGGACCAGCTGATCATAATCACCGATTACTGAAAAAGACTCTTCGCCTGGAACTGTCGCTGCATCCATGTCCTCTAAATTCAACTGGAGATGAACCCCTTTACTGGTTGCGAGTGCTTGTTGTTCTTCGACCACTTCCATCAAAACTGCATCTAAAGGACAAGGCTGGAGATCGAGTTGGAGCATCCCACTATCTTGGCGGGCTAAAAATAATAGATCATCCACTAAGCGACCCAGACGCTGTGTCAGACGCTCAATCACTTCTAACTGCTGCCGCTGTTCAGGCATATCTAGCGCTGGATCAGCTAAGGCAACTTGAACGTTGGTCTGAATTAATGCGATGGGATTCCGCAGCTCATGGGAAGCATCCGCCGTAAATTGCTTGAGATGCTGGTAAGAGTCTTGGATTGGTTCAATGGCTAGACCCGAGAGAAACCACCCCGTTGCTGCCACTAATCCTACCAGCAGACTAGTGCCTAAGCTCAGGTCGATAAACAATTGACGAGCAGGTTTAGTTACTTCGAACCAGGGGTGGCTAACTCTTAAATAGCCCAGCACGTTATTGTTAAACATTACCCGTTGTGTCAACTGCCGCAACAAGTAATCTTCCGAAATTTCAACCGTTTCTCCCCGATACCCCAAACGAATGGGAATATCTAAGGGTTCAGATAGCGTGGACCATAGCAAATCGCCCTCTGCATCAAACCATTCCAGATCAATCCGGTCATCATCAACTGCATCCGGCGGATCACCAAAACTTGCTTCTAAGTTAACTTTGAACGGAGAATCTAGCGGTGAGAGATCGACATTGCCCGCCTCTACAACTAACGAGCGTTGTACCACTTCCACCACATGGCTCAATGTGTCATCCACTCGTTCAATTAATGTGCCACGCACATACAGATAAAAACCGCTGGCAAAAACCAGCAGCAGAATTGCAGTCACTCCGGTATACCAGAGTGCTAACCGCCGTCGAGTCGTTTGGAACATGCCGTTGGGGCTATTCAGACGCAGTTTCTAAGGCCAACTGTTCTTTGTCTCGCTTTCGTTTCTTGGCATATAGCTGAATCGTCACGATCATAGCAATGACCATTGCAAAGATCACCCACACAGTCGCATCCGTAGGCAGACTGTTTTTGAAGACTGCCAACAACACAATGGCCACTAGCATTACCGTAGGAGCTTCATTTAAGGCCCTCAACTGCTGGCCTGACCACCCACAGTTTCCTTCTTCTAGCTTTTTCATCAGCCGACGACAGTAGAAGTGGTACATCAACAGCAATGCCACAAAGGCTAACTTGACATGCAGCCATCCTTGCTTCAGCAGTTCAGGCTGGGTGACTAGCATCCCAATCGCCATTGTGACTGTCACTATCATGCCAGGGTTGGTAATAATGCTATATAGCCGTTTTTCCATGAGTGTATATTGCTGTTTGAGAATTGCAGGGGCAGGTTCCGGCTCATCGTTGGCCTCTACGTGATAAATAAATAAGCGGACTAAGTAAAAGAGTCCTGCAAACCAAACGACAACGCCAATGATGTGAAATGCTTTAAACCAAAAGTAAGCCATGAACGTGCCAACTCTTCAAACAACCTAAAATCCATCCTAAACTAACCCTTGCCTTGGAAGAGAGTTAGCGGTGGTTGTGTTATCTTCCTTAAAGATTGGGTATCAAAAGTCTATCCAAAAGAGAACAAAAATGTCAGAGACAGCATTCAACTGCAACATTCCCTCCTCAACACTGGCTTGTCTATGATTTGTTGGAGTGAATCGGCAATCTCTCTTTGTATGCCTGGTTCTAAAGCCGAATATTGACAGCACTTCACAAGAGAGATTGCGCTGTAGGATTATGCTTCCACCAATGGAGGGCATGTAATACTGGTACCGCCTAACCCACAATAACCACCAGGATTCTTTGCTAAGTATTGTTGATGATAATCTTCGGCATAATAAAATTCTGGTGCCTCCAAAACTTCAGTCGTAATGTCGCTCAACCCAGCTTTGTTTAAGGCTTCCTGATAGATACGCTTGGACGCCAAGGCTAACTCTTTCTGGTGATTGGAGTAAGTGTATATGCCAGAGCGATACTGTGTGCCAACATCGTTACCTTGTTGCATTCCTTGGGTAGGGTTATGGCTTTCCCAAAAGACTTTTAGGAGACTTTCATAGCTAATTTTTGATGGATCAAAGATGACCATCACAACCTCATTATGTCCAGTCATCCCTGAGCAGACCTCCTGATAGGTTGGGTTTGGGGTCAAACCACTGGCATAACCCACAGCTGTGACATAGACGCTCTCTTGCTGCCAAAAGCGTCGCTCGGCCCCCCAGAAACACCCTAAGCCAAACATGGCTTGCTCCATACCATCAGGAAAAGGAGGCTTAAGGGGATGACCATTAACATAGTGTTTTTCAGGGACAGGCATTGGTGTTGCACGCCCCGATAATGCTTCTTCCGCAGAAGGTATCGTGAGTTTTTTCCCAAGTAATCCAAAAAGAGTCATAGTGTCAATAAGTAATTGATAAAGATAGGGAACTATTACTTTTAGGGTAACGGATCATTTATTACCTAGGGTCAGCCTAGAGCTCAGCTCGCCTTTATCCATTCGCCTCCAGAGCTAGTAGGCATCAGAATTAGAGTAACTCTTGTCTACTGATTGACTAATGGATGTTCCTTCTTGACTCAAACTGTTTGCTCCACTCTTTTCAGCAAGTGTCTGGGAATCAGCAGTCGTGCTTATCATCGGCGCAATCCTAGCTCCTGGCAAGCGAACCATCGGTGCCATTCTGAGAACAATGGGGCTTTCAGAGCAAAGCAACTCTCAGCGCTATCATCGTGTCCTCAGTCGAGCTGTGTGGTCCAGCCGCAAAGCGAGTGGTATTTTGCTGCGTCACTTACGGACCCGAATTCGAAACCTTTTAACCCAAACTCAAAACTGCAAACAACTTAATCTTATGTCAGTGCTGGAGAATCTCTGCTAGCATAAATACGCTTCTAGGGCTTGTAGCTCAGTGGACTAGAGCACGTGGCTTCGGACCACGGTGTCGGGGGTTCGAATCCCTCCTGGCCCGTTTGTTAATCAACTCAAGTGCAATCGCTTGAGTTGATTGTTGTTCCTCTAGTTAGCCTCATAGTATGGGTGTTCGAGTTCGTCAGCATGTTAATCCGCTGAGTCAAAAATTCCAGGCTGCGATCGCCCCCCCAGATTGGTCTGCCATCTTCGCTCAACCAGAACAGCCCCTCCATTTAGATATTGGCTGTGCCCGAGGACAATTTTTACTGGAGATGGCCCAACTACAACCCCACCACAACTTCTTAGGGGTCGAGATTCGTCTGCCGTTGATCCAATCTGCCCTGCGACGGCGAGATGAGTTACAGCTCAGCAATCTCCATTTTCTATTCGGCAACATTAATACATCGCTCGCTTCTCTGGTTGGCGCACAATCGATTACGGGCGTCACGATCCAATTCCCTGACCCCTGGTTTAAGCGTCGCCATCAGAAACGACGTATGGTTCAACCTGAATTAGTGAATGAGTTGGCGATTTGCCTAAAACCGGAGGGTCTACTGCTGATCCAATCGGATGTCTTGGAGGTAGCGATTGAGATGTGCGATCGCATTGCCGAACATCCCGCTTTTCAAGGAACCACTTCCCCTCACAACTGGCTACCCAAAAACCCCTTTCCCGCTGCCACAGAACGGGAAAAACTAACGTTAGCAGAGGGTTTGCCAGTGTATCGCTATCTATTTCAAAGACAAGTAGAATGAGAGGAAGAGACTAGATGATCATGTCATCTGGAATCACAGCATTTTTCAGGACCACGACAATACCGCTGCGGATGTAAAACCCATCCTCTTCCCGATTCGATTCTTCAACATTGTCTTTATTGACAATCTTGACGTTGCGACCAATGTGGGCATTTTTATCAATGATGGCGCGGCTGATTTTAGTATTCTCGCCAATGCCCATCGGTATAGCCATATCCCCTTGTCCCGAGGCGCGCTCGGCAAAAGGCTGATAATAATCTGCACCCATGACCAACGTGTTATCAAGGGTGCAGCCTGATTCAACGCGCGATCGCACGCCCAGTACAGAGCGATTGATATGACAATTCTTGATAATGCACCCTTCTGCAATCATTGATTCCGTTACATGGCAATCTAACTGCTTTGTTGGGGGCAAGTAGCGGGAGCGAGTATAAATTGGTGCTTTTTCGTCGTAGAAACTAAAGGGAGGTTGGGGCTGGCGGGTTAACGCCAAGTTAGCTTCATAAAACGCTTCAATTGTTCCAATATCTTCCCAATAATCATTAAAGAGATAAGCTTGAACATTGTAGTCTTTAGCAGAGCTAGGGATGATTTCCTTGCCAAAATCGGTGGAATCGGGTGAATTCTTAAGCAGGTCAATTAAGACATCTTTTTTAAAAACGTAAATCCCCATCGACGCAATAAACGGCTTTTCCTGTGCTTCTTCTGGCGTTAACCCTAATGTAGTGGTATCCACTTTCATCCGCTCCAGTTCCTCGCCTTGAGGCTTCTCGCTAAAATCAACCACACGACCCGATGACTCATCAATTTTCATCAGGCCAAAACTAGGAGCACGATAAGCATCAATGGGGAGAACCGATAGGGTGATATCTGCATTTGTGCTGCGATGCCGCTCCACAAAAGTGCTGTAGTCCATCCGATACAAATGATCTCCAGATAGAATTAGGAATTCATCCACATCCCGCCATTCTGATAACATCCACAGATATTGCCGAACTGCATCCGCTGTGCCCTGAAACCAATTAGGATTTTCAGGGGTTTGTTGGGCAGCCAATACTTCAGCGAACCCATCGCTAAAACTTGAAAAATTATAGGTCTGGGAGATATGACGATTGAGAGATGCAGAATTAAACTGCGTCATCACATAAATTTTGTTGATTTCCGAATTGATACAGTTACTCATCGGAATATCAATGAGGCGATATTTACCCGCTAAAGAGACTGCGGGCTTTGCACGCTGCTTGGTGAGAGGATATAGGCGTGTACCAGCACCGCCACCCAAAATAATTGCTAGAACTCTATTCATAGTCTAATGACACCTTCACTGCCTATCGCCTCCACCCTCCAGTGTCGGACGGTCTGTTGCAGTTGACAAGGGCCAAATAGTTAAGAGCTACGGTTCCATAACGTTCAATTTTTCAAGAGCTGTCTGGATCGTTTGAGTCAACTCATCAACGGCTTTTCTGGCACTCTGTCGACTAGCACTATAGGTGGGCCACCGTTCCGTCACGGAAATGGGGTCGCTAATGGTCATCTTCAAAAACTGAGGACCCAACTTCGGGGGAGAGTGGGGATCACCCCCTTGAATATAGGTCATAATTTTCCACAGAATCAGAATAATCTCGGCAAATCGATCTCCTGTCGGTTTCTCCAAAATATAGTTTCCACTGACCATGGTTAGCCGTTCTACCAAACGCATATGTCCGATTCGGAGGCTTGCCTCTTGGGCTAGCCAATCAGCCATTCCTCTCTCTAAGGGCGTCAGCTTATCCAAATCCTGGCGATAGATACGATCAAAACCAGCCTGTTCTAGACGACGACAGCGATCAACCAAATTTCCTTTAGGAGTCAGCCCAAAATAAGATTCAGAGGCTTGCAGGGCAATATCTAATTGCTGTTTCAGTTGGAAGGCAAGTTTGGCATTGCGATCAGCAGGGTCATAGGGTAACGGGGCCATCTCAGGACGAGATAAATGGTAGTACTTGCTATAAAACCGATCCATTTCAGCCAATAGACGCTCACCCAAGCGCAGCACTCGACCATACAAGATATCTGTCTCCGGATCTGGTAGTATCCCAGGAGGAGAAACCTTATCAGTCAATTCCACTTGAGCTTCCAGTTGCCCTAATAGATCCTTCAGGGCCTCCCAGGGGGGAGAGACATAACGATACCGAATCCGCAACGGCACAATGTAGACCGATTCCGTACGGTCCGCTTTCAGCAAATCTTCTACACACCAAAACCCTAGCTGGGCGACACCCGGCTCTAAGGGACCCACTAATTCATTATGTTCATTGGTTCCCCCTTCTGGAGAAATGGCAATGGGATACGGGCTATTGGCAAATAGGTCGCGAGCAGCCCTCAATCCCACCCGATCCGCTTTACCCCTGAAAATCGGAGTTCCTCCCAACCGCGGGAACAGCCAAGACACAAACTGCCCCGCCCAGAGCGGAATCCCGCGATCGTACATAAAGTGGCTGTAGGTTGGCGTTTTGAAGCGAATGCCTGCTTTCCGTGCTTCTTGAGGCACGAGCCGCCACAGCATATAGGACATTGCAAAGGGATCATTCGTGCTGGGATGTCGAAAGGCCATCAGAAACCGGATCTTGCCAGCCTGGAACTCCTGATACTGCTTGACTAAAATCTCTAAATTTTCGGCTTCAACAGAAGTCACAGAGAGCTTCCAGGGCATCCAGACAGGCAACAGGAAACGGATAGTTTCCACTACCCAAGGCGTTAGACGTTGCGGGATAAATGCTAATGGCGGTTGAGCTTTAGAAACAAACTGGGGCAAGGATAGCAGCTCCCTATTCAGGCTTGGTTGATCACGCTACCCTAAGAGAATAGCTTGTTTATCTTGGACTGCCAGACTGACTTATGGCCGAGACAACCTTTCAGCGACCCAGGACAACCGTTGTATTGGCAATGAGTGCAGATGGCAAAATTGCCGATGCCCAACATTCACCACCAGAGTTTGGGTCTGCTGAAGATTATGCCCATTTAGAGCGGCAGGTTGCGACTGCAGATGGCATACTTTTTGGATCGGCCACTCTAAAAGCGGGAGAAACCGCCATGCGAGTGGTCACCCAAGACTTAATTAATGCGAGATTAGAGCGAGGCCAGCCGAAGCAGCCTGCCCAAATTGTCTGTACTCGTTCGGGTGATTTAGACCCCAATCTACGCTTTTTTCAGCAAGCAGTCCCCCATTGGTTGGTGACTATGAAAGCCGGGGGTCAACCGTGGCAAGGGAAGTCGCATTTTGAACAAATTTTTACTTATGAAACCCCAACCCAATCCATCGATTGGGTCCAAACACTGCAAGCGATGCCTCCTCTGGGCATACGCAAATTGGCAGTCCTAGGGGGTGGTCAAATCGTTGCTGCTTTGTTGGCGGAAGATCTGATTGATGAGCTTTACCTGACGGTTTGTCCGCTGTTGCTTGGGGGTACGTCAGCCCCTACCCCTATCTCGGGTAAAGGCTGGTTGCAGCAGGAGGCTCCTAGACTGGAACTCCTTTCCGTCAAGCAAGTTAAAGACGAATTATTCTTGCACTATCGTCGCCGACGCTAAAGGGCTCACTTCGACATGATGATGGCAATACTAGGGATTAGGGGTTCATCCCCTAGACGGTTTTACTCTGAATCAGCCTCGTCAGCATCTGCATCAGCAGCAGGCCCTTCATGCTTGAGGGTAAGGTAGCGGATCACGTTCTCGCTAATTCGCATCTCGCGTTCTAATTTTGCGATCGCATGTCCTTGACCGTTGTAGTTCATCTGAATATAGACGCCTTCACGGAAATTTTGAATTTCGTAGGCTAAACGACGCTTGCCTCGATGTTGGGTCTCAATGTCCTCAACTCCTTGTTCTTTTAACAAGTCTTGGTATTTAGTAATCGCCTGATCTAGCTGTTCTTCACCTAAATCTGGACGAAGAATATACATCGTCTCGTAAGCAGTCATGCAATAGTCTCCTTATGGGCATAAGGCTTCTTCGAAATGGTTTTTCTGCATCGCGCACCTTTATCTACGCAATCCAGTTCTTGAAGAAGCAAGGATCTAGGATTCTATCATTCAATTCCCCTGAAGGAATCATTCCCTGTCAAGTTTGGGCAAAGACGATAAGAAAAAAACTAGCAGGGCGAGAGATTTAAGTCAGTGATGACTGATCTCAAGCTAGGCTTAGCGAAATAATAGCCTTGGAATAATTGAATGTCCATTTGCTTGAGAAGATCTAATTCTGCACCAGTTTCAACCCCTTCTGCAATGGGTTCAATCGCTAACTCTCGACAGACTTGAATAATCCCTCTCACAATGGCCTGACGTCCTTTGTCCTGATCAATATTCCGGATCAAAGCCATGTCTAACTTAATGAAGTCGGGCTGGAAATCAGCTAGAAAATTCAACCCTGAATAGCCAGCGCCAAAGTCATCTAACGCCGTTTTAAACCCAAGTTTTTTATAATAATCCGTGATGGCGCGAACATGTGCATAATCCTTAACCTTCTCAACCTCCGTTAATTCAAACAAAATTTGGTCAAGCGGAAAATGACATTGTTTAGCAGTCTCGATAGTGGTTCGAATACAAAGTTCTGGCTGATAAACAGCATTAGGGAGAAAATTGATACTCACCATTGACTGAATTCCTAACTCAGCCGCCAACTGAATTGCTCGTACTCGACAGGCTTGATCAAAACGATATCGGTTTTCATCGGTCACTTGTCCAAGAATACTAGCCGCAGACTCATTATTCAGTCCACGAACCAGGGCTTCTTGCGCAAAAATCGTCCTGTTCCCAAGATTCACAATTGGCTGGAACGCCATTGTAAAGTCAAAGGTCAATTCGGGAGTACTCAGACATCCAGCACATCCCACTTCCAAAGGTTTTTGGTCGACCATGATAGAATTTTTTGATTATTGATGAGAAACTGAGCCGCCACACATAGCTGTTTATATGCAGGAACTAAATCTAGCCCAACTGAGTAGCAAAATCTCAGCTATATAAAGATAAAATCTCAATAAAGATATAGCTAGTGTGCCCCAAAAAGATATACGTGCCACATCCTAGATATCTGTCAGTATTTCTTCCTATAACGTTAAACAGAGACGTAGTCAAATCTGCATATTGACAGCATTTGAGATAGCAGGAATCTCTGCATATTGCCCTCGGATTGTTTTAAAGACACTATAAATAAAGGTGGCGAAAATACCCAAGAAAATAGTGTTGAATAGCGTCTCAGTCAATAGTCCGACCTGAACTCCCCGACTGACAATTGGCAATACCAAGTTGCAAACCATGAGTATGAGATCTAGCAAAATGGCTTGCAGCACATTGAATCGGATAAAACGGCTAATATTCTCATTTCTGACAACTGCAAAAAACAGTCCCATAAATAGGATTAAACCCGCAAAAGGAATCAGACGAATAAATTGGGCATAAATTTGCACAATAGGAATAATGGGCAATAGGCCGATACTAGTAATTGTCGGGAACTGACGCATAATATATTGGCCATCACCATAGACGATGGCATCCATCAGCGGTAGTAAATAAGGCAACGCGCCAAAAATTCTTTCGGACCAAGGGGTTGACTCATCCCAACTCATTGCATCGTCTCCCAAATTATGTATTCACACCGTTCCATCAATGTAACGTATCCCCATTCCCGTTTTTGTAGATTTCAGTAAAGCAACTCAGAATTCGCTGGCATCGGAGACAGAGATTAATCGCGAGTTTGAGCGTAAGCCGCATTAGAGATCCACGGCACCTCAGCATGATGGCCTCGCAGGGATTGAAAGACAGCATAGCCAACAATACCAACCGTTCCTAGAAACAAAACGTTAAACAGAAGCATGAGGAATAGCCCAGTCCCAGAAGTTGTGCTACCAACTGCACTGCCGAGAATACCGACCAATTCAAGTGCGGTCAAAATCAGAGATAACGAAATACCAAGCATGATCGCTTGCATGGCGTTATAGCGAATGAGATGGCGGATCCGATTGTTCCTGACAATGCCAACATACATCCCGATAAAGACTAATAGCGGGACAATCGCTAATCCTCCACCCCCAATGCGATAAAAGGGTAAGAGCAATTCTATAGGATAAAAAATCCAACGCAACGGCGGAAATAAACCGAAGAGAAAACCACCAAAGGGGTGAGCATTCAATAGAGGCACGAGGAAAGGTAAGCAAGCAAGAATCCGTTCTTGTGTCGTCGTTGCTCCACGCCAAGTCATATCAGGTCTTCTTTATGTGGCTTAAGGATAATCTTCACTCACTATAAGGGATAGCATTTAATCGCCAATGAACTTTGAATAATCACACCTATGCTTGCAATCTGGTTACGGGGAGCTTAGCGATGGCATCAGACATTTTTGACCGTGTCAGAGGGCTTCCCTACCGTCCAGATTCATCCACTTCAGCAACTCGAAAACCCATCTGACATCGATACTGCTTTGTCTGAGGTTCATTATTTGAGGCTTGATCCAGCAAGCGACCACAGTACAATCGATCCCGATGCCATCGAGGTTGGCCCTGGCGATCGGCCAGCACACAAGACTGGCAAACGACTTGAGGAGAGAGTAACTGATCTTCAGTTAGGATGACTAACATTATCAACCTCCAGACGTTTTAATCTGCTTTAGCCTTATTCTAGGCGACTCATCTTGGAGTTGTCTGCTGTTGCCATTGGATAAGGGGTAAACCAGTCAGGAGGAGCTTCAGTACTCTGAAGACTCAGGCACCTACTACAGAGGTATTTACGAGAGATGTTAAGGATACTGATAGACGTTAAGATAATTACTTTGAAGATTTGCTCTACTTATCTGTGTAGAAGCAGAAGATATCTTCAGCATAAGGGCTTATTGATTTAGATTGATGCGCTTATACGGTTCGCTCGTGGCTTTGTTGAAACTGAAAAGGAATAGGCTGTGCAATGCAAACTAGCTTAGATATTTTGGCAGAAACTGATCCTGCGATCGCAGGCATTCTGCAGCAAGAATTACAGCGTCAGCGCGATCATCTGGAGCTGATTGCCAGCGAGAACTTTACCTCAGCCGCAGTCTTGGCCGCGCAAGGATCGGTCTTAACGAATAAGTATGCGGAAGGACTACCCGGCAAACGCTACTACGGAGGTTGCGAGTTTATTGATGCCGCTGAACAACTGGCCATTGATCGGGCTAAGGAATTATTTAACGCTGCCCATGTCAACGTCCAACCTCATTCTGGAGCCCAAGCTAATTTTGCGGTCTTCCTGACGTTGCTCCAACCTGGTGATACCTTCATGGGCATGGATTTGTCCCACGGAGGCCACTTAACCCATGGATCTCCCGTAAATGTCTCTGGGAAATGGTTCAACGTGGTTCAGTATGGTGTCGATCCAGAAACCGAGCAGCTTAACTACGACACGATTCGAGAGCTAGCTCTCAAACATCGACCTAAAATGATTGTATGTGGCTATTCTGCCTATCCGCGCCTGATCGATTTTGAAAAGTTTCGTGCGATCGCAGATGAAATTGATGCCTATTTAATGGCGGATATTGCCCATGTTGCAGGCTTAGTGGCATCTGGGCATCACCCCAATCCTTTACCCTTCTGTGATGTGGTCACAACGACCACGCATAAGACCCTCCGAGGTCCCAGAGGGGGTTTGATTATGACGAAGGATCCTGATCTGGGTAAAAAATTCGATAAATCAGTCTTTCCAGGTACCCAAGGTGGCCCATTAGAGCATGTCATTGCGGCTAAAGCAGTGGCCTTTGGTGAAGCCCTCAAGCCTGAATTTCGCACCTATTCTGGACATGTGGTAGAGAATGCTCAAGCTTTAGCCCAACAACTGCAAGCCCGAGGCTTCAAAATTGTCTCTAATGGGACGGATAATCACCTATTGCTGGTTGACTTGCGTTCCATTGGCATGACTGGCAAACAAGCTGATCAACGGGTGAGCCAAGTCAATATCACGGCTAACAAAAACACCGTTCCCTTTGATCCAGAATCTCCGTTTGTTACCAGTGGTCTCAGATTGGGGTCTCCCGCGATGACCACGCGGGGGATGGGTGCCACAGAGTTTACTGAAATTGCCAATATCCTTGCTGATTGTCTGCTAAAACCGGATGATGCAGCTGTGACAGAAGACTGTCGCCAACGAGTTGCAAATCTATGTTCACGATTCCCTCTATATCCCCATCTCACTAGCCCTGTACCTGCTTTAACATAGTAGAAAGCATCATGGGTTTGGCCGCTTTAGCTTGTGTTTCGCCCCATTGCTCATGCATGATGTCACTGTGACAGTTCATTAAGACTGTTTTCTGTTCTGCATGGTTTACTCAATTTTCTTGGCGTAGCAGGATCTCGGATGCCCTATCATCTGGTTGCCTTTCTTGTGGCTGCCCTCGTGGTCCTCTGGAGCACACCAATCGTTAAAAAGATTGGTTTAAAGAGTGGCTATGTAGACATGCCCGACCCCCGTAAAGTCCACAAGCGCCCAATGGTTCGCCTGGGGGGGGTTTCCATCTTTATGGGCAGCCAAATTGCCCTACTCATTGTCGCGATTTCCGGTGGATTTGGTGACTTGCCTCCTGCCTCGGCTGCCGAAGTCTGGGGGGTGGTGATTGGGGGCATGCTTTACTTCTTGATTGGTCTTGCTGATGATTTGTTTACCTTAACCCCTTGGTCGCGGCTATTAATGCAATTTTCGGTGGCAGGCATGGCCTGGGGGGTTGGGGTACGCATTGAATTTGTGACTCTCCCTTTTTCTGATTTAGGGCTGATCTATATTGGGGGGTTCAGTCTTCCCCTAACCCTGTTATGGCTAGTGGGCATGGCCAACGCCATGAACTTTATGGATGGCTTAGATGGTCTAGCAGCAGGAATTTCTGGGATCTCAGCAGTCGTTATGCTGATCGTCAACTTATTTATGGCTCAAAACGCGGTTGCCATCTTGGCTGCCGCGCTGGCGGGTGGGGCTCTTGGATTTCTTCGATATAATTTCAACCCTGCTCAGATCTTTATGGGAGACGGGGGTGCCTATTTCTTGGGGTTTACTTTGGCTGGGATTGGTGTCATTGGCTTGGTCAAAACGGTGACCACTGTCGCGGTTGCTCTACCGTTTGTGATCTTGGCAGTCCCCATTTTTGACACATCTACAGTCGTTCTCAATCGCTTGCGCCGGGGGAAGTCTCCTTTTAGCGCTGATAAAGGTCATCTCCACCATCGTCTCATCGACGCGGGGCTCTCTCAGCGACGCAGTGTACTGCTTATTTATGCCATTGTTTTTTGGGTGGGCAGTCTAGCCATTGCTTTTGCTGGCATCCCAGCGGGAAATGCCTATGCTTTAGGGGCCACCCTACTCTTGTGTTACGCTATTTGGCGAGCTTGGCAGCGATTGCAAGAGCCACGCACGTAATGTGAAATGGTCAAAAAATAGTCAAATTACATCAATCTTCTTTCCACAAACATCTCACTAATCATCCATAATCCTGCTTCTCTCTGAAGGCGACAACGGACAGGTGCAGAGTCGTAGGTTGTGATCGGCAGACCTAAGGCCGTTGCTTTAGATTGAGTATCGATAATGGCACAAAATTCCTCAGGTACCTCCTTCACAATGCTGTAAACGTTAATGCAAAGACATGGATTTATGAACCAAGGAAGAGCATGGAAGACTTAGGCGATGTGCGACTAAATGCCTGTAACCGTTGATTCCTCGTTTTCTCTGGCTAAATGTTGTGATCAGTAGCAACGTAGTATCAGTACTTTCAGGAA
>JANQPU010000028.1 GCA_028285315.1 Acaryochloris sp. IP29b_bin.176 | reverse complement strand
GCTTTGGCGGGTTAATTCGTTTGCTACTGGAGACATTTAAATCATGATTTTTGGCGTAGGGACTCGTCCGAGCTGGCGTCGTATCGGTCAGCGTTGTATTAGTGTGCTGATCTTAGTTTTTTTGCTGTGTGGGTTTGGGATGGGACCGTCTCAAGATGCGATCGCAGGGATTAACGACGACGAATTCGATGGCAACATTTTTATCCTGTATGCCAGCAATGCGGCCTTAGTGCCACCGAAAGTAAACTTGGCAACTGCGATGAAAAAAGAAATGCCCACCCTGATCATGTTCTACTCAGACGATAGTCAAGAGTGCAAGCAAAATGCTTTGGTGTTGACACAACTGCAATCCGAGTACAGGCGACAGCTAAACTTTATGCCCATGATGGTGGATGCGATCAACACTCGGCGCTCCTACGATCCTACGGATGCACGCTATTACTACAACGGCCAGTTTGTTCCTCAGTTTGTGTTGGTGGATGCTACAGGCCAAGCAGTCTTAAACCACAATGGCAAGATGAGCTTTGAAGAGTTGGATGAGCCCGTCAGAGATCTACTGGGATTAGAACCTCGGACAGAGCCTTTAGTCTTAGATCGTCCTTTATTCTCGCCTTCTCCTTCCGCAGATCAGACGTTCTTTGGAGAAGCCTTGAGAGGATTGCAGGAAGCGCCCCCAGAGCCATGATCCAGCCCAATATCCTCGCAACTGTGGTTTAAGGAGATACATGTCCTCCCAGGTAAAGCGCCCCCACCTTTGGATCATCTAATAATTGTGGACCCGGTCCTTCAAAGCGATCGCGGCCTGAATCGAGCACATACCCTCGATCAGACATTGCTAGTGCTTTGCGAGCATTCTGTTCGACCAAAATAATCGAGGTGCCTTCGGCGTTAATCTCTCGAATTTTGGCCAGAATATCATCCACCAAAATTGGGGATAGTGCTGCTGAAGGCTCATCTAGGATTAATAGCCCTGGTTCTAACATCATGGCTCTACCCATCGCCAGCATCTGTCGCTCTCCTCCCGAGAGGGTCCCGGCTTGTTGACGGCGGCGGTCTGCTAATCTTGGAAAGGTGGTGTAGATCTTGGACTTCAGGTCCCCTAAAGGAGTATCTCGAATAAAAGCCCCCATTTCCAGATTCTCTTCAACCGTCAGCGAACGAAAGACATTAGCCAACTGGGGAACATAGCATACCCCTTGGGTCACAATCTCATTGGGCTTATATCCACCGATATTTTGTCCTCGCCACACAATAGAACCCGTATGGGGAGACAACAAACCACAAATGGCCTTGGCTAAGGTCGATTTGCCCGCACCATTAGGGCCGATAATCGCAATAATCTCTCCAGCAAACAGCTTGAGATTGATCCCCTGCAAAATATCTAAGCCGGGTACATATCCGGCAAAAACATTCTCAACTTGCAACAGCAACTCTCGATTTGAAGCTGGCGTCACAGCATCAGTCATTGCGTTCCCCCCTTAGGAAGGGGTTTTTTGCAAATCCGACCGCTCTTCAGCAAGGATAGCGCCATCCACTGGGCAGACTTGCAGACAAATTCCACAATCAATACAGGTCGAAAAATCTATCCAATACCAATCTGTGCCGATCACGTTTTTCCCTGGACCTTCGTGGATACAGGCCACAGGACAGGCATCCACGCAATCTGCAATGCCTTCACAAACGTCGGTAACAATAGTGTGAGCCACGGCTGTCGTTCTCCCTCGATCAAAGACTTGCCAAAGTAAATGTGTTATCAGGGTAGCAGGAATTCAGAGTGAAGACATCATCCCTCTGACAGCACTTCCTGATGGCTCTACCTTCACTCTCTGGAGCAGAATTTCTGCTTCCAGAGACAGCTTGTTAAAATCACGGTTAATCGCCTGTCTGACCTTGGAACTGTTTTTTTATGACTGACCCGATTCTTGAGATCCGTAACCTGCATGTACAATTCCAAACCGAAGGACAGACCGTGAATGCGGTTGATGGAGTATCTCTGTCTGTCTATCGGGGACAAACGCTAGGAATTGTGGGGGAATCTGGTTCAGGTAAGTCCGTCACCTCTTTGTCCGTGATGCGGTTAGTCCCGACGCCCCCCGGCAAGATCGTCAAGGGTGAAATTTGGTTCCATCATTCGTCAGATTCCGTTGATGGTGCACCTAACCCTACATCAGTCGATTTACTGCAATTACCGATGAATGCTATGCAAGCCTATCGGGGCAGTCAAATCTCCATGATTTTCCAAGAGCCGATGAGTTCGTTAAATCCGGTATATACCTGTGGATTCCAGATCGTGGAAGCGTTGCGATTGCATGAAGATCTGTCCCTAGCAGCTGCACGACGGCGAGCCATTGCCCTACTCCAAGAGGTCAAACTCATTCCATCGGATCAGGAACTGCAGCAAATCGTATTCGATTCAGTCCACCCAGAAAGTTCCCCACTCAGCGATTCTGAGATTCAGAAACAGGTCAACCGCCAAAAGCGATCCTATCTAGATCGCTATCCCCATCAACTATCAGGGGGACAAATTCAGCGGGTGATGATTGCTATGGCCATCGCTTCTAACCCAGCGATTCTGATTGCGGATGAGCCCACAACGGCCTTGGATGTAACGGTACAGGCGACTATTTTGGATTTATTGCGAGAACTCCGCGATCGCAGACAAATGTCGATTATTTTTGTCACCCATGACTTAGGGATTGTGGCCGAGCTGGCTGATACCGTCGCGGTCATGTATCAAGGGCAAGTGGTGGAAACGGGTTCGGCGCAAGAGATCTTTCAAAATCCCCAGCATCCTTACACCCGAGGACTCCTCGCTTGTCGCCCTCGCCCAGATCAGCGTTTGAAACGCTTGCCGACCGTTGCAGATTTTATGGCAGATAAGACACCTGAGGCTCAAAGTCCTGTCCCAGTAGCAGAACCATCCCGCACGGACTCCCCCTTACCTCCAACAGATGCTGCCCCCGAAATTTCAGCGTCAGAGATGCAGGGACGGCTAGAAACCTTGACTCAACAAAACCCTTTGCTGAGTGTCAAAAACCTCCAGGTGTTCTTCCCGGTCAAGGGCATGTTTGGCAAAACAGCCCGCTATGTCACAGCTGTCAATGACGTTTCCTTTGAGGTCTATCCGGGAGAAACCCTAGGGCTGGTTGGAGAATCCGGCTGTGGCAAGACGACTTTAGGACGTACGCTAGTTCGGCTGATCAAACCCACCAGTGGCCGTATTCTCTTTGCGGGTCGAGATATCACCCACCTCAAAGGCCGAAATCTGCGAAAACTAAGACAAAATTTGCAAATTATCTTCCAGGATCCCTACAGCTCTCTAGATCCACGGATGAATGTAGGGGCAGCAATCATGGAACCCATGCGGATTGCCGGCGGGATGACTGAGCGGATTGCAACTGAACAAGGGGGCAATACCCCGCGCGATCGCGCGGCTTATCTCTTAGGGCGGGTGGGGCTCAAGTCCAGTGATATGAACCGATATCCCCATGAATTCTCGGGCGGTCAGCGACAGCGTATCTGTATTGCTCGGGCCTTAGCCTTGAACCCCAAATTTATCATTTGTGATGAGTCTGTGTCGGCCTTAGATGTTTCAGTCCAGGCTCAAGTTCTTAACTTACTGAAAGAACTTCAAAGAGAATTTGATCTCACCTATATTTTTATTTCCCATGATTTGAGTGTGGTGAAATTCATGAGCGATCGCATTATGGTAATGAATCGCGGCAAACTCGAAGAAATTGGAGCAGCCGACCAGATCTACCATAATCCTGACGCTGAATATACTCGTAAGCTTATCGCTTCCATCCCAGTCGGACTCCCCACACCACAAAAATCTGCCTAAATGGCTTTGTCTATGGCGAGGGGGGTAAACGAACGATTATGATGGCAGTAAGTACACGGTTATATTCAAAGTTCAGCACCTCTTTTTTATGGATGACCTCGAACTACTACAAGCATTTGTATCAAGTTATCTATCAGGTCAGTCCACATTACTTTCTAACTCAGACCTAAGAGTTGAGCCTATTAGCGATACCTTACAACTCTTAGCCAAAACGGAAGGGCTAGTGGCTACTGCTAAACTAGTCGGCGAACAGCGATTCACTTCAATGCGCTATAAATCAAGCTTCTGGCCTCAACTGCATGAAGCCATGATCACGCAAAAATGTTTGCCAATTCGCCAGTCAAAAATTGCTGGTTTTTATGAGTATGAACCCGTTAAAATTCCTGACCATTATCATGTCCGCTTTACTGATTCTTTAGACTTACTGCAAACATGGTGGAGCTATAAAAAGAGTGATAAACAGCTTGCACTAATGAGCTTACTGATTCTACATCGCGGCATTTGGTATCCGATTCGTGATGTCCATTGTGAGCATGGCACTTTAACGATTCAAACCTCTGGTTATCAAACAGAGATTTATCCCCTCGACATGCTAGTTTGGCTGCAAAAAATAGAGCAACCTCCCCTGCCCTCTTCATCACCCAAGGATCAGAGAAAGGCTCTCGAACCCAACCATCTCTCAGAACAGTCCGAACAATATTTATCTGCCCATCGCCGCGCCGTCGCATCTCATTATCCAGACAGCAAGCGTATTGGGGGATATTTAATTGAAGCGGGATTATTATCTCCAGCGCAAGTCGAAGTCGTTTTGTCTGATCAAGAATTAACGGGAATGCGATTTGGGGAAATTCTGGTTTCCCGAGGCTGGCTCAAATCACAAACCATTGAGTTTCTATTTCAGAACGTGATTTTGCCCCGTCGAACCTTGGCCAAGCAAGCTCTTGAGACGGCTAGAAAGGAAGCCGTTGATCATTTAAAGCAAGCCAACGCCACTCACCCAGCCAAAGCCGTTCAGCCAAACGCCAAATCACCACAATCCATCCAACCTGTAACATCACAAACGGCAAAGGCAGAAATGCCACAAACCAGCCCCAAAAATCATGCTCCAGCTCAGGCTGTGCCTCAACCATTCCTCTCACGTCCAGTCAAGAATCCTCAACCAGACAGTAACTGTCCTCCCTCCAGTCGTCTGACATCCATTCATGATCGTGAAACATTAGCAACCCATGACAAGCTCAATTTAGACGATTTACCTGATTGGTTAGAGATGGATATCCCAGATTAGAGGCCATTTATAAAGTAAGTGTGAAATAGGGTCTAGATGTGTGGATTGTAGGTTTAGGTTCAAAGTGCTGTGCTGAGCCAAACCGATGTCTGTC
>JANQPU010000170.1 GCA_028285315.1 Acaryochloris sp. IP29b_bin.176 | reverse complement strand
GAAAGCGTTAGCATCATTCTAGTGGAGGGAAATTTTTACCTAACATTACCCTCTTCAACTTGAATGGAACAACCTCCCTGAAACAGCTATTGAGCCTAGGTGAATTGGTATCAGCACTCTTGTGAGGTAGCTTTTGAGACCTTTGAGTGGCAAGCTCTATTTTGCAGGGTCCATCATCCGCCCAGGCCACCGAAAAAGCCGCCGACTCTTGAGCAAGTGGTGCATTGAGTTGCACAATTGGGTGGTTTCCTCGCTCGAAAGCAGGATGGAAATCCAGGAGTGAAAACCCTATGGAGGGGACTGACTAGACTCCATGACATCGCGGACACTTGGAAACTTGCTCATGATTGAAAGAACACGACAGAAGTACTTTCAGGGCTTATGGGTAAGGCATAGATCCTTTGGGACTTGCCGAGATCGTGCAGCGTGCCCCAAACACATTCATCCTCATTTCTCATTTATTCCCAGAATGTGCCCTACCTTTTAGAACGGTTTCCGCTCTAAAAATTACCACTAAAAATCATAATCAAATCTATAATCGAACGGTAGGGAAGGTATAGTATCACTGCCTTCACTTGAGCGACTTTGCATTGTATCGTATTTGATCTGATCAAATTTGCTCTTAGAATAATGCACACAATTATAAGTTAGAAGGCTGTATTGTCCTTCTTGTCCTACCTCTTTTTTGAGCGTTTCTATTGCCTTAGATTGTTCTTCCTCAGTCATTGGGAAGAATTGGACTGTCTTCGTAGGCTTGCTTTTGTCTTCATATACGATCGCCTTGCCTGTCCCTTGCTCACTTGGACCAGTGCTGACGGATGGGTTCAACATTTCCAATTCTGACTCTGGAGCCTCTTTTAATCCATAGCTTTGCGCATATGCTTCTTTTTTTATCTTTCCGATCCGGACTTGCTGGTGTTTGCCTTGCGCTGCGTTTGTCTCAGTTAGCCATATTCCTCCGCCTGTTTCATCAGGCTGGCTGATCGAATTCTCGAGACGTCGTGCTTGCTTGCCCAATTGTCCTCCTGCTTGGATCAAAATTTCCCCATGTGAAGCAGAAGTAGATAGATGCCCTATCGTTGTACGGTTTGGGAACTGTGGTTGGGTTATAGGCCATCTTCTCACCACACTCCCATTTTGCTGGACAACATGGGTCAACTCATGTGCAATCAATTCCTGTCCTCCTCGGCTACTTGGTTGATATTCACCCCGTTTGAAGAACACATCTTGCTTAGTGGTGAAGGCACGAGAGAGTAAGGAACGATTCAAGCGGTCTGCCTGAGCATTAGTATGGACACGTACACCGTTAAAGTTTGCCCCAAATGACTGTTCCATTGATTGGCGAATGCTCTTATCTAAAGGTCTTCCGCCCGATCTCGCCTGTTGAATCGATGCTTCGAGTTCTGGAGATACTGCTCTGCTTTTCCTTGCGCTAAGTCGTTGAACAATCAAGTTCTTCTCTGGCCTTCGTTTCACGGCTTTATCGGCAGGTAAATTTGGATGGGGGCTGTTACCACTGAAAGGTGCATGCATATGCTGCACAATTTGCTTTGCAGCGAGATCGGCCTCTTGTTCATACTTATCCCCTGCTTCTCCAATAGTTAACTTTCGTTGAACCCAAGGTTGCGCTAAATCCTCTTTTACATTGGGAACTTTATTCATCCAGGGCGTGCCCATTCGTGCCCATTTTTGTCGTTGTGCTTCCCATTCTGACAGCCCTTCTTCGTTCGACTTTGTTTGTGCGATCGGCAGTGTATTAATCACCAGCTGAGGTTTTACAATTTCTTGCGACCGAGGTAATGAGTAAACCGAGGACTTTTTATAACGAGAAATTTGAGTACGCATCATTAATAGTTACGCAAGAAAAATCACAAACGAACTAACTATCTTAAGTTACGAAAAAATAATATTAATAAAACAACGATACTCTATGTAGTATCGTTTATATGACTAGGAAAAATCAAGTATTACCACCTTTTCTCTATTATAGGAGAAAACACTTAATTGCTCGAATTCTTATCAGGCATTTGTGATAAGAATGCTTAAACCTAAACCCAACCTTTCACCTCTGCATCAGTCAGCGGTCGCTCTAGCTTTACATACTCACTACGGGCTGCCTGTAACAAATGCTGCATTCCTACCGGCTGCTCTTCATCCGCCGCCAAGAACGCCGCATTCAAAGCAATATTGCGAATATTCCCCCCTGAAACGCTCAGCTTCGCTAGCTTTTTCACATCTAACCCCTGGGTTGGAGTTTGCTGTGGGAAAATATGCTGCCAAATCTCCGCTCGCTGCTTAGCATCAGGAAATGGGAATTGGACAATAAACCGAATGCGGCGCAGAAATGCTTGATCGAGAGAACCTTTGAGATTTGTGGTTAAGATCGCCAAGCCTCGATACGCCTCCATCCGCTGTAACAGATAGCTCACCTCAATATTGGCATGGCGATCATGACTATCCTTCACCTCGGATCGCTTCCCAAAGAGGGCATCTGCTTCATCAAAAAGAAGGATAACGCCACCCCCTTCTGCCGCATCAAATACCCGCCGCAAATTCTTCTCCGTCTCGCCAATATACTTACTCACTACCGAACTCAAATCGATCCGGTACACATCTAGCTGCAAGGTATTGGCCAGCACCTCCGCTGCCAAGGTCTTACCTGTACCGCTAGCCCCGGCAAACAAGGCCGCAATGCCCAATCCCCGCTGACTTTTATCCTGAAAGCCCCACTGTTCATACACCTGTCGCCGCTGTCGGACATGGACGACAATATCTTTAAGCACCTGCTGCTCCTTTTCAGGCAGGACCAAATCCTCCCAAGCACTATTGGATTCAATCCGCTGGGCCAGCTCATCGAGTCGGGGTCGAGCCTGTTGGCGACAGGCTTGCCACAAAATGACATCTGGAGAGTGGGGAGTCTTGACTTCCGCAGTTGTTTTATCGGCAAGGGATTGTAGTCGAAATTGGTGACTAATCTCCCGAATTTTGCTGGCACTGAGGTTAAAGTGGGACACTAATGCCTCGACTTGACCATTCAGTTGCGTCGTCAATTCTCCCAAAGACTGTTCCCAAACCTGATGCTGTTCCTGGGGATCGGGCGCTCCGACCTCGTGGGTCACTATTAGCCGTAAATGTTGGGGGCGGCGAGTTCGGCTCAAGAGAATCAGCGGCAGGGCTAGGCGATCGATCAAACCCGCTAATCTCCGATCTTGCTCCTTTAGGGCATCATCCAATCCATCACAATGCAGGACGATCACTCGATGATGAAGCTGCCATTCTCGTTCCAGCAATGTTTGAATTAGCTGCGATCCAAACTGGTCAGCGGGCAACGCCTCTGCTGCCAGCCCAAATGGCCATAACCCGATGTGCTCGCAAGCGGCCAGAACAATACTCTGTTGGTTGACCATATCAGGGCCACAAAGCTGGATGATGGG
Source organism: Acaryochloris sp. IP29b_bin.176 (assembly GCA_028285315.1). Classification (GTDB taxonomy): domain Bacteria; phylum Cyanobacteriota; class Cyanobacteriia; order Thermosynechococcales; family Thermosynechococcaceae; genus Acaryochloris. The sequence continues at coordinate 18,508 of JANQPU010000170.1, read as the reverse complement.
AATCGACTGCTGCAATTGGGACGCCTGCCACCACACCTGTATTATTTGATCCGCAATGGCTTGGTGCGAAGAGACTAATTCCGTGGGATAGGGAAATGGCAGGGCCAAGGACTTCAACCTCGGATCGACTTCGCTATCCCCCAACAGCACCTGTAACAGATGGGGATCGATGCTTAGGGGCTGGGTCGACAAAGCAGTGCCAATGCCCACCTCAATCAGGTGCCAGTCTTGTAGCGTCCTAAAGCCTAGAAAGCCTGTCCAGTCAGATCCGGCAAAACAAGTTAAGGCTAATCCCAAGGTCGGGTAGGGCCGACTTTGATTTCCTTGAGCTAGAGCACAGATGGATTCCCACTCGCGATCGAGTTCCATACCAACACAAAGCAGCAGCACATCCCGAGCAAAGGGCGATAGGTTAAAGGCAGTGCAGATCTGCTCTAAATAGGAGGGCGGCGACAGCTCCGAAGGCGGCAATGGCGCAATCAACTTAGGAGTTAGCCCCTGGGATTCCAGTTGCTGCCCCAGATTAAGGAGGGTTTGCTTCACCCGTTGCAGAGCTTGGGTAAAGTAAAGCCAATTCGCCTCCTGCCATTCGGCATCCCCCCATTGCATCTACGATTACTCCGAAGTTTCAATCGATTTCAACAGCTCTAGCAAGAAGACTTGGGCTTCCTTGGGCGTCATCATCAGGGCTTGGCCTTGGCATAAAATTTCATACTTACCTTGGCGGTGACCGTGGCCCACAATCAGTCCTGCGACCTGGGCGCGATTACCTAACTCGTGCAGCTCGTTATACTGCAGAGATTCCAGCTCTAGGTGAATCCGATCTTCTAAGGAATCATCAGTCATAATCCGTAGACCTCAGTGGGTGGAGTTGAGTTTCGGATGGCGGGCACGGATAACGGGGGTGAGTTCGCCCTCTTCCATCTGCCATAATTCCCAGGCGGTTTTTAGCTTGGGGGTGAGGGATTGGTTGCCAAAGTCTAAGGCTTTATCTAGAGTCTTCCACTGTTTAGCCTGGGTCGGCTGGGTGCAAAAGCGAGGCTGTTCGTCCTGCCAGGCTTTGTGTACATAGCCTAAGTTGGGGACCTGAATATGGTAGGTACTCATACCGTTGCCTCAAATAATCCGAGCTGTGGGGCCAATAAAGGTACCAAATGTGGGACTGGTTATCTCTGGGTCGATTTTCAGGGAACTCTCGGCACCGTCGATTTGAATGCGGACAAAATATTCTCCAGGCTTGACTGCTTCTACCTCAAAGGTCACCGATTGGGCATCAGCGGATCGGTGGGGAGCTTCAAACAGGTAGGCGGAAGGATGTTCGACCGTGCGCTCATTCAGGATCAAGGTGACCTGCTGTTGGCAGGCAATGGTGACATCCGTCGTAATTTGCACCAACGCGGAACGAAGATCTTCTTCTTGACCTTGAATCTCCGTAACGACTAAATCGGTGATGGTGGGGCGTAGCAGAAAGGGAGAAGCATTCGACACCTTTCCGATCTGGTGAGTGGGCGCAACTAGCGCAGTTCTGGTAGATCGCCAAGCCCCTGGCCGTGTCGGTGTTGGCGTTTGAGACTGGTGAACCACCTGCAAACTTTGAACACCTGCCCGAAGGCTATGGGTGGGCAGACGAACGAGGGGCAACATCAGTTCTCCATCACTAATCTGGGAAGGGGCAACTTCCACCGCTCCGATGCGGATGCCCGTATGGTTTCCCTGCAGCCGTTTGCCCCGAATCAATAAAGTGGAATCGGCCAAGATAGGTTCGAACTTGCCGTTGGTGGACTCGATCTCTGTAATCAAAGGCTGTCCAGCGAAGGGGGCTACTGCTAAGCCACGACTGGCCACGGGCAGGGCCTTTTGCGCGGGAGTTTGGCCTTCAATCATCACGACCGTACTGCGATAGGCAATGGAGAGGGCATAGGGGGTTTGAAAGAATACCGACCAGACTTTGGATAAATCTTCTAAGGACATATCCATGGGCATAAAGTTAATTTCTTCCACCTGCTGCCACAAATCGGAGGCGGCTAAGTACTCGTAATTGGAGTCCGCCAGGGTATCCTGAATCATCTCCTCTCGGACCACTTGGGCATCGCTAAGGGAGCGGACCACACTGCCCAACAGACGTTGGGGTTCTAGCTCCACTTCGTTGCCATAGACACTGATCATATAGTGCAGGTCTAAGGCGGTGCGCGATCGCTTGGCCGTATTGCTATGACGATGCCGTCCCCGATGGTCGGTGTTATTCCAGGCCGAGTTGAGTGCCGTTTGATAGAGGTAGATATTCACCCCAGAAACTGGCGTGCCTTTGCCGATATCGCTCGGGCGCAATGTGGTAACCCGAGCCCCCTCTACATCCTCTTGAATGGCCGCTTGCAAAGTACGTTGGAGGACCGCCGTTACGGTTGCGATCGCAAGAAAGTTACTCATTCACCTGACCTTAGGGGGTAACCAAACCCAGCTTCAGGGCTTTGACAATCGCCTGGGATCGGCTTTTGACCTCAAGCTTTTCAAATACAGCGGTTAGGTGGGCTTTCACCGTTGCGATTGTAATGTGTAAGTGATTTGCGATCGCTTGATTCGAAGCGCCTTGGACCAACCAATGCAGTACCTGTTTTTCTCGGGTCGTCAAATGCAGAGACTGTTCTGCTTGTAGCGTCCGACCTTCATAGAAATGGAAGGAGCGAAAAAAACCTGTTGCCGCATCTGGAGGCAAGAAAACCTCATTTTTAAGCACCGTTTGGATAGCCTGGTGCAAATTCATGGCTAGTTGCGACTTAAACACATAGCCATCTGCCCCCGCTCGCATGGCTCGAAAGACCCATTCATCTTCTTGGTGGGCCGAGAGCACTAAGATCTTGCCCGTGTAGTTCTGTTGCCGCAGGTTTTGTAAGGCTCCAACCCCATCATCCTTCGGTAATTCCAAATCCAATAACAATAATGTTGGATGTTGCTCCCAAGCCAGATTCACAGCCTGATCTGCCGAAGCTGCCTCACCGACAATATGAAACTGGAAGCCCTCCTGAGCTTGGTAAAACCCTAACAATGTTCGCAAGCCTTGTCGAAAAGACGGTTGATCATCTGCTAACACCACAGATAATGGTTGATTGCTTCCCATATTCAAATCCCCCGATAAAATCTAAGTTTTGGGCGCTTGTGGCAAACTAATTGAAAATTGGGCACCGCCCTCTGGTAGGTTAGACGCCCATAATCGACCTTGATGACGGCAAACGATTTGCTGTGCGATCGCTAACCCCAATCCCCGCCCTCCTTGACGCCGTGAATAGTAAGGCGAAAACATACAGCACAGATCTTCAGGAGATAATCCCGGCCCCTGATCACGCACCTCAATCAAAAATTCCGTCTGAAACTGCTGCCAAGTCAGGATGATTTGGCTTCCATCTGGACTAAAGTGGAGGGCATTGCTCAACAGATTGTCAAAAACCTGTAACATTTGCCAACGATCTACACACACTTCCGCAGACACTTGCGGATAGTGGATTGCAATCTTACGACTTTGTAAGCGAGGTTGAAATGCTTGCACATTTTCTGCAATCAAGCCTCGCAGGTCACAATACTCAGTAGTAGGGATGTCTTCGCCATCATCATCAACCAAATCTTGTAGATGATGATGGAGCTGCTTGACTGCCTGTTGCAAGGGTCCTAGATAGTCCTGAAAGACTCCTTCAGAGGCTTTGACCCGAAGCATATCAGCATAAAGCGTAATTAAAGATAACGGGGTTCCCAATTGATGAGTTGTTCGATGAATATGCTGCTGTTTTGCCAGGAGTGCTGCTCGCTGTTGACTAAAAGCCAAGTGTAGGTCAAAGTAATCACTCATCAATAGAATTTGCCGCTCTATCCATTGCCAATCTTGGGCTGATAATGGGTGCTGAGTCAGAAATAATACATGCTGATCATGGTGCCAATGGAGGCGGCTGCTATAGACCTGCCATTCCTGACAAACCCAGTGTTGCAATCCTTGCCGCTCAAAACGGTCAGCATATTTTTGGACAAGTTGAGAGACTATATTTGAAAGATAACAGTGAGATTTTGAGGAAATGGATCTAGAGTCCTCCTCTTGCTGACTGTAGCCGTTAGAGTAATCTTTCACCGTCGTAATCTGGAGTCGATTATCCAAATCTCGCCGCAATATCCCACCAATGGATAGAGACAAATAATTGGCGATTAAGTCTAAGAACTCTTGGCAATGTTGATTTAAATCTAGTCCTGAGGAAGATTGATGTCGGCCTAAAAAAGCGTGAAGGTCAACAGACTCTAGTTCCAATGGTGGTTGATCAACCTGCATAACCAATCCCAATAGTGTTCAAGAATTTACGGGCATATAGCCTGGAGAGGTATTTCTCCGCGTGTTTTAGCAAATTCCACTTATATTGAGGTAAGGCTTGAGGCTATAGGCCCCCAGATTGCTTGTCTAAACTTGGCATTAATTTTTATAAACAAACCACTTACACTCAAAACTAAGCCTACGACTTCCCATGTATTTAGGTCTGGGTGTACAGAATTTTTTAAGTCCTCTAAAAACTATCTCAAAAGCTTTCTCAGTATAAAAAAGCAATTGCAACTCAACCTTGAGATAGGTTCTAACACTAAGCTCTTTAGTGAGTAGAGTAATAATTTATAGACTTTCGAACTCAATCTATTTTTTCTTTAAAAAAATTAAATTCGTACTCTCCTTGCTATCGTCTTCATCTCCAATAAAGATTTATCAATGTCAGCTTTATCTTCACCCTCAATAAGCCATTAGTATAGCTTAGGGAAATCTATATCCTAAGCAGCTTAACTTACTGATTCTGGCACAATAGAAAATCCAAAATAACTCAGTTTTGTCTCACTTTTTCTCAGGGTTTAGTAAAGAAATATTTCATCTATTTTTAGCCCTTTTTTGCTTAGTACAGGGAAAAACCTCACTTGCCTTGAACCTTAAATTGAAATTTCAAGCTAGAGACTGCAGATAGGACTAGATAATCGATAAACCCTAACAACAACAATAATTTCGACCAAAGTCTAATAACTAAATATTGAAGAACTCCCTACTGTAGAGCTGTGCTTCCTCATGGCGCTCATTTATGATTCCTGCTGTCACTCAAACCTTGGCAGAAATCCTGTCTGGCGGAACGTCCTCCATCACTAAGGACCAGATTTTCTTTAATCATCCCAAAGTAGATCAGGAGATGACCGTCGGTGTCAACCTTTACTGCTACGACGTTCGTGAAAGCCATTCTCCACCCCTGCAATGGATATCAGAGGAAAAAGCGATTGATGAAGCTGAGTCAGAACAGCGAAAAGCTTTGAAATGGTTTGATATCTCCTTCTTAGTCAGTGCTTGGGACTTTACCGCTTTGGGAGAACAACATTTGCTTTCTGAAGTCCTGAGGCTTTTATCTCGCTATCGATTCTTGCCCATAGAACATTTGTCTCCAGTGCTGCAAGGCTATGGCCGTTTGCCAATACGTATTTCTACTGGACGATTAATGGATCCGATTGGACTTTGGCATGCACTGGGAGCTCCCTTGCGTCCAGCCCTACATGTAACCGTTACCATTCCCTTTCATGTTCACTCAGACCGATCAACAGTCACATCCGATCTGCTTACAAATCATTGGTGTAAAAGTACATCTGTGCAGTAGTTATAGTTCCGCCCCTTTTCCCACCCCGTACTGAATGGAGGAAGCTAATCAATGGCCCTGGATTATTTTGCCCCTGGTGTTTATGTCGAAGAAGTTGACCGAGGGAGTCGCCCGATTGAAGGTGTCAGCCTCAGCGTCGCTGGATTTATCGGTTTTACTGAAGATGTTCGCGGAGATGCTGAACTGTTTCAGCCGATGATGATCACCAATTGGGATCAGTATCGAGAATTTTTTGCCAAGCCTGGCTCTGACGGATTTACAGATTTCGATGCCTACCTACCCTTTGCGGTTCAAGGTTGGTTCCTTAATGGGGGTGGGCGCTGTTGGGTTACCAGTATTGGCACTCAGTTGCCAGGATCGGCTGCTCCTGATCCAGAGGAAGTTGGAACCCTGCTGCCAACTTTTAGTGGACGACCATCATTAAAGTTTAGTCTGAAGTTGCCAGAGGCATCAGGTGAAGCACCTGCACTGCCGTCTGGGGACAGTCGCATACAGGTTGCCATTTTTGAGAGTACCCCTAAACCTGTTGAGGACGATGAAGAACCTCCTCTCAACTCTGGTGAGTTTTTTACTGTCGTGGTTAGGCAAGGTGAGGAAGAACTGGAACGGTATGAAAACCTAACCATGAACCCTGATATCGATACCGCAGTCGCTGACTATGTAGAAACTGTTTTAGAAGAATCTGAATTTGTTGCCGTCACCAACATCTCTCAATCCGGTCAAGCCTTATCTCGGCGACCTGCCAACGGTGCTTTTGAAATTACGCCCCCACCCCAAATCTCCACACCAGAAAGATTTCCTCGCGATCTTCAAGGACAGCGGGATGATCGCACAGGCATGCAGGGGATGTTTGAAATCGATGAAGTGGCCATGATCGCTTGCCCTGACCTGATGCGAGCCTACCAAAACGGCTTACTAGACATCGATCAGGTCCATGGTGTCATGGAAATGATGGTCAGTCTCTGTGAAAATTCCTTTCCGGGTCCCGCGTACCGCATGGCTGTCCTCGATCCACCTCCCGTGAAGATGGGCAAAAATGAGAATGCTCCTGTTCCTCCTGAGCAACAGCGACCCCAGCATGTCGCCCAATGGTTGGGGGCATTTAATCGTCGTTCAATGTTTGGGGCTATCTACTACCCTTGGATCAAAGTTGCCAATCCTCGCAATGGTGGGCGGCCGATTATGGTGCCTCCTTGTGGACACATGATGGGCATCTGGTGTCGCACGGATGAATCACGAGGCGTCTTTAAGGCCCCCGCCAACGATACGCCACGAGGTGTAATCGGTCTGGCCTATGAAACCAATATGCGGGAACAAGAATTGCTAAACCCAATTGGCATCAATTGTATTCGCAATTTTGCCAACTACAACCGAGGATTTAAGGTTTGGGGGGCCCGGACACTGGTGGAACCTGACAACGTCCAATGGCGCTATATCAGTGTCCGTCGCCTGATCAGCTATATCGAAAAGTCCATTGAAATTGGTACACAATGGGTTGTCTTTGAGCCCAACGATCAAGATCTATGGGCTCGAATTACCCGTACTGTCAGCAATTTTCTGGAGCGGCTATGGCGAGAAGGGGCTTTATTTGGGGCCTCCCCAGCAGAAGCCTTTTACGTTAAATGTGATGGAGAACTTAATACTAACGAAACCATTATGCTAGGTCGGCTCTACGTCGAAGTGGGAGTCTGCCCTGTACGGCCAGCGGAATTTGTGATTTTCCGAATCAGCCAGTGGGCTCCTAATCAATAGCGACCCTGATGCAGAAGGGGACGATGGCTCCTCTTCTGTGATTCGGTCTACCTGTCTACTGATGAATAGGCAGTGACCGAGTAGCTTTAAATCTTATTTCATCAATCAATGGGCAAGGAGATCTTCCGATGGCGAGTGAGCTAAATAAACCCATCGCCCCCAGTAGTTTCTATCTTGAGATTTCTGGGGTTGCCGATGGTGAAAAGTCTGTGTTTAAGAGTGTCAACATTCCCGACTATGCTCCCAAAGTCCAAGGGGGACAGCAAGCTGTGGGTACAACGAAAGGAGGAAAAACTATCTGGCAAGTCAACTCCGCTGGTTTCGAAGGTTTATTCTCCTTCGATTGCATTTGTATTGCCAGTGGCGATGGCGATAGCACCAGTATGAATATGTATAAGTGGTTTGAGCAATGTCTGCCTTCTTCCAGTGGGGGTAAAGGCAAGTGGGCGGATAACCAGAAAGAAGGCAGTATTACCGCCTATGACACCGATGGTCAGGAAATTGCCAAGTGGCAGTTTAGCGAAGCTTGGCCCTCCAAGTATAAATGTGCGGACTTAGATGTCACAGCGGATAGCTACATCGAAGAAACGTACACTATCACCTGCGAGAAATTTAATCGCACAAAATAGATCGCGCTGCTTTCAAAAGTACGATCGATCGCAATAGTTGTGTTTTTCAGGGATAAATTTGGAGACCCATAATGGTTCAGTATCTAGCCAATTCTAAGTTTTATTTTGAAATAGACGGGGTGACCTCGCTTACCCTCAAATCTATCAGCGGCCCCGAAATTGAACTGGAAGTGGCTGGAGGCGATGCGGCCATTGGGGTCACTAAGGATGCCAAAACCCAGACTCAAGCCACGATTGGTGGGGTCAAATACAACAGTACGATCTCTCTCACCTATGTTGCTGGCAATGAGGGGGAACAAAAGAAACTGTCGGATTGGTACGACGATTGCCATCCTGACACCTTTTCTGGTGGGGGATCAAAGGCCATGGACAGCCGAAAAACAGGGTCTTTGGTGATTTACAACCCGAATGGCAAAGAAGCCATGCGTTTTAACTTCACCGATCTGTTTCCAGGGACGAAAAAGCAGGTGGGAAGTCTCTCCGTGGATAGTGGTGGATCATTAGCAGAAGACAATATTGATCTGTACTTCACTCAGGTCATACGAAAAGTCTAAGTCCTGTGCAAATTTCACTAGGGTGACCCGAAACAATGCCCGATCTGCCAGAAATCCTTACAAGATCACGATTTTATCTAGAACTGAAACTTGAGGGTAGTCAGGACTCAGTTGATGGAATATTTATGGAATGCAGCGGGTTTCAAGCCTCCCAAGACGTGATTGAAGTGGTAGAGGTGACTCCCCAACTCTGGGGAAAACAGGGTAAGACCAAAGGCCGCAATATCCGCACTAAGATTCCTGGCAATGCCACCTACTCTAACCTCACCTTAAAGCGGGGTCTGATATCTTCAATGACGCTATGGAACTGGTTACAGAAAGTGCAAGAGGGGAATTGGGCTGAGCAACGTCGGGAAGGTGCGTTGGTGATTTATAACCAAGCGGCTAAAGAGCAGTGCCGGTTGGAGTTCCAAGGAGCCTGGCCCGTCAGTTACAAAATCTCTGATCTAGACGTTAAAAGTGGAGAACACAACATCGAAGAGGTGGAGATTACGGTTGAATCCATCAAGCGAGTAGAGGTAACTGCGTAATATGCAACTGAGCAATAATTTAGGGCTGGCCCCTCCCCCTACGGCTCCTCGACCATTAACAGAGCCTCAGGCAGTCTTGAACTCGCTACAAACGGAGTTTGAGTTTGAATTGCCCAAAGGATACCTTGATACGGCAGGGAATTTGCACCGTAAGGGCATTATGCGCTTGTCTAGGGCGATGGATGAGATTGTACCGATGCGTGATCCACGGGTTAAAGCCAACCCAGCCTATGCTACAGTCATCATTCTGTCCCGAGTCATCACTCGTTTAGGGGCCTTAGAATCGATTAGCCCTAATGTTATTGAAGGGCTATTTGCATGTGACCTCAGCTATCTTCAGAAGTTCTATCGATACATTAACGAACTAGAAGATGAATCTGTAGCAGAGATACCTTCATGCCCTGAAACGTAGGAACTCTAATCTTTACTAAATTATTTGGAATGAATGAATCTTCAACCTACGTATTTACCCTACCTAAAGGGTTACTGGATGAGCAAGGGGCGCTACATCGTCAAGGAGGACTACGACTGGCAACTGGCCATGACGAAATCAAAATTCAGCGGAATCAGCGGGTTCATGACAATCCCTACTATGGAGCCTTGGTTTTGCTAACTCAAGCCATCACTCATTTAGGACAATTGCAGCAGATTACACCTCATCATCTGGAGCAATTATTTCTGACGGACTTTCTCTATTTACAAAATGTTTATGTCAACCTAACTCAGACACGGGGAGGCCCCATCGAGTTGGGGGAGCACTTGGCTACCCCCTAGATAAACTCTATGAGGAGGTAGCCTATATCGCTTATCACTTTCACTGGTCTCGGAACGACATTCTCCAGATGGAGCATGGAGAGCGGTTGCAGTGGATTCGAGAAATTGAGCGATTAGTTGGCTAACCCTAGTTCAGGTTAAGGCCATTTCGGAGATATTTCCACGGAAGAAGGTAGGTTTCAGCCTACGCAAGCATCAGGATTGCAGCTTATCCCGAGCCAGGTTGGCTAAGTTTTTTCGGCATATTGTCAAGGTGGATCATGGCCGCCCAGCAACCCTATCCCCAATATGTTTGTCAGCAAGAGAATCCCTTAACTTGTCATGCTGCGACTTCTGAATCGGGAGAATGCTCAATTTGTCATTTTCCAGCAATACTAGAGGCTAAAACCAAAATCAACGGCCAACATCCCTATGAAATTGTTGCGTTTAGAGGCCAGCGAGGGAATGGGCGTTTATATGAGGCTGTCAATCTTACGGATCAAAGTCCCTGTGTTGTTAAAGAATATCTACTTCCTCGTCAAACCTTTTCACCTCAACAAGTTTCTGAATGTAGAGAGGCTTTTATCCAAAGATCAGGAATTAGCTTAGCGGATGGCCGTGTTCAGAACTTTCGTTTAGTGATGCCTGTGGATGCGATCGCACCCCCAAGATCCTCATCTACCTCTGAACGGTATTTCCTTGTATATGCCAACGAATCCCCAACCACCACATCTCTTAAACAATATCTAGAACAACAGACTCCTCTGCCCATAACGACAACCCGGATCATTTTGTCTCAGATTCTGCAAAGTCTGGAATTCATGCACCAACAGCAATTTCGGTGGATCTCCGGTCAATTGCAATCGGGTATTCTTCACGGCAATCTCAACCTAGACAGCGTTTTAGTTGCGGATCAAGACCCAGGCTTATTAGTTTATGTATGCGATTTTCATTTTTGGGAGCATCTATTCAACTCTCCCTCACATCCACCATCCCATCCTACGATTGCTCAGGACTTACAAGCAGTAGGAGATATAGCGATTTACTTATCTACCACACATAAAGAAGATCTAGCGTCTTTAGAGATTATTCCTCTAGAGAATTGGGTTAAGTCTGACCTGCCCACAGCAGATAAAAACTTCATCAATCGCTTAATGGGAAAATCCGCTCCCCCTTTCGAAACAGCAGAACAAGCACGGCAAGAACTATTACAATTGCCCCCCATTTCCAAATCAGACCTCCCACCCCCTCAAATCACAGATCAAACACCGAGCCCCTCTCGTCAAGTCCAATTCCGCTGGTGGATGGGATTAGCGATCGCCTATATTCTCTTAGGAGGAGTTGCCCTAGGGTGGTGGTGGTATAAAAGCCAGTCCAAACCCGCAGTTGCCAACGATAATATCCCTTGCTGCATTGATCAGATTGCCAATGTGCCAGCTGGCCCTGTACTGTTTGCAGCAGCAAAACAAGGGACTTGGGACTATCTCTTTACCCAGCCCCACTTACTGGTTCGTAACAAAACCCTTCAACAGGAGTTAGAAAAAGCTCAAGTCCTGTTACAGGCTTGGGAATATCAGCCTATGCCGATATCGCAGGATGGGATAACTGGCGAACAGTCTAAGGCTTACGGGCCACAGGTTATATCCTTGCTAAGGGAGGAGACCACAGACTTTATCATTGCAAACCACACGGATGATATAGATCCGTCATTCGGTGTCAAACCCTTTGCCTATAATGGCATTGCTGTGTTTGTTGCTTTTGGGTATGATCAGCGTCAAAACAGTCTTCCTAGAAGCCTCCATGGCAAAATCACGCTGAAGCAGCTACGAGAGCTATATACCGGAAGGATCACGAATTGGCAGCAGATAGGGGGACCTGATCGCCCAGTCAAACTATATTTTCCCAGCCAGGATGGACTTCTGCATATTTTTGAGCGCAAGGTTCTGGTCGATCAACCTAGTATTGTTGCTTTTCGTAGACTGATGTCAGCTCAAGGTAGCCAACCCATTAGTCAACCAGGCCAGCAGTGTTCTGGATCACCCTGTGGCTTTGCGAGTACTACTTTGCAGTTACGAGCGGTGATAGAAGATTATGAAGATCGAAACTCATTCAGCATTGGGTTTGATGAGTTGAATAAAGTCATCAATCAATGTGCTGTCTATCCCTTAGCCCTTGTGGCAAAAGGTCGAGCTGCTATTTCCCCATTTATGCTAGATAATCGCCAACCCATTACGCCTGCAACTGATTTGTGTAATTCCAAAGCGAGTTATTCCATCAATTATCGGGCTCTTCAAACCCAAACCTATCCGCTCACGTTCTCGCTGAATGTGGTCCATGCTCGCGACAATAGACGCCAGCCTGCAGGTCAGGCATTCGCCAATATCCTCAGAACCCAAGAAACCCAATGCTGGCTAAAGCAAATTGGATTAGCGCCGTACCATGCCATGCCATCAAGGTCTGCTTGTAAGGCGAAATCTCAAAAAAAATCCTAGAAGCCTGTATTTTCTTTGCAGACATCCTAGATTTGAGTTGAGGATTATTTAAATTCCGGGAATCTCAGAGACGTCGCACTGCAGCTCTTCCACATTGAATCCTGTCATTTCTTGCCACTCTTCTACAGTAAAGTCATAGCCACACTCCTGGGCCATTCTCACGAACTCTTCTTGATTAGAAGCCGTATTAAATTGATTGCGCAGCAAGGGGTCTGTCTGAGCCGCCCTAAATAATCTTGCAAATTCTGTTTTCGCCATCGCTCCAACCTACTTAGCTCAACGGTCTTGCCTACATTTATAGAGCAATTGTTCAGAATTCTCTATTGGCCAAAAGTGGAAGATGTCATCGCTCTATTGAATTGAAATACTTAAATAGCGATCCCGTGGCCCCATGAAAGCCAGCCTTAAGAAAATATCAGCATTGTATGGGTGACGTAGACTTTTGTCGAAGCATAAGTCGTCTTTGGCCCTATGGTTATTTGCAGTGGAGCCTGCTTTATTTGAGCACTGCGAAGGAAAGCATAATCAAAAAAATTCTTTAAAGAAATATGAGATTTTCCTGAGTTTACCCTTAGAATAATGCTATTAATAGTGAATTATGCGGGAAAAGAAAAACTCTATTGTATGGGATTCCACATCTTAATGAAACATTGGTAAGTCGTTATTGATCCACAAAATAGACTCTCGTCTCAGCTAATCCACTCTAAACACTTTTTCTTTTTCTGTTGATTTGAATTAATACTCTTTATCAACGATTTGTAGCCTAGCTTTCTGAACCAACTGTTTATCAGTAGAGAGCTAGTTCGGTGGCGAAAAAAGGTCTAATTGGTCTTATGCAGCCTCAATAGCATTTTAATAGTTGTTCCCCCGACTCAAGTTAGTTATCTGCTGCCAACTAAGTAATTCAGGCTGTTTTTGGCCAAATTTCTAACCTAGAAGTAAATTACTTAGGTGAAGATTCTGCACCAAACATGCAGTATTGAGAAGCGATCGCACGACAAGATAGGCGATTAGCCCGGTCGTGACCATCCTTCTACCGCCGAACACCTTATTCAAGCTCGATCAAAATTTCAACTGTTGGATATTACTGAGGTTTAAGAATGAACGATAACGAGATGAATGCTGCTTATTTAGAGCCGGCATCAGAACCACTGTATGGTTCTCGGATATTGGACATAGATGGTATAGACCCTATCGCTCCAGGAAATACGACTGCTTTATTTCAATATCGCACTATTGAGGGAACAGGGAATAATCTATATTACTCCACTGCTGGTTCGGCTGATACTCAACTCCTCAGACTGTTAGATCCCGCTTATGAAGATGGAGTCAGTGCACCTCGGGCTTTTTTTATCCCCCCCAATATTCCTGATGCCGACAAAACAAGATTGCCTAATCCCCGAGCGATAAGTAATACGGTTGCGAAGCAAACAGAGTTTATTCCGAACTTCCTGGGCGCCAGTGATTGGCTTTGGCAGTGGGGTCAATTTATTGATCACGACCTGGATTTGAATGAAGGTGGTGCTGAAGCATTTTTTATCCCCGTTGCAGCACCAGATCCCCTTTTTCCCTTCATACCGTTTACGCGTGTGCCTGCCGCACACGGAACAGGGACTGACCTCGACAATCCTCGGGAGCAAAATAATGAGATTACGTCTTTTATTGATGGCTCTGGAGTATATGGCTCTGATGAAGAGCGTGCCAGTTTTATCCGTACCTATAAAAATGGTGTGTTAAAAACAACCCTTGCCGACAATGGTGAACAACTATTGCCCTACAATACGGGTTCGTTTGCCAATGCTGATGGTGGGTTAAGTTTTGAAACAGATGAGCTTTACTTAGCGGGGGATGTTCGTGCCAATGAGCAAGTTGGACTCACCGCAAATCATGTTCTATTTGTACGTGAACATAATCGCCTAGCGACTGAAATTTTAGAACGCCTTGAATCCGGTGAGCCTGAAATAGTGGCTCAATACCAATCTTTTAAGGAGGGGTATCTCAAGCAAAACCCAAAAACAACGGTAGATGAAGATGTTATTAGGGATGAATATCTCTACCAAGCGGCCCGCAAGGTTGTCGGGGCTCAAATCCAAATCATCACTTATAAAGAATTTCTCCCAATTTTGATTGGTGATACTCTTCTCGATGATTACAAAGGGTACAAACCCTACATCAATCCAGCCGTTAGTAATGAGTTTGCCAATGCTGCTTACCGCCTGGGTCATACGTTACTCAACAATCAGATTAACCGTTTTGATGACAACGGTTTAACATCGATCCCTTTAAAAGAAGCGTTCTTTAACCCTGGAGAAGTGTCAAGCAATGGGGTTGATTCGCTTTTGCGAGGGCTGATCCTACAAGAAGCACAGGAACTCGATCACTTTATTGTGGATGGTGTACGAGACTTTCTTTTCCCTGCTGGAACGGGGGGGCTTGACCTTGCATCTGTCAATATTCAACGAGGTCGAGAGGTAGGACTCCCAAGCTATGTTGACACCTATCAGCAACTATTCGGTACCAAGATTGAGTCCTTTGAACAGTTGCCATTTGCCCCTGCTGTAATTGAGTTGTTTAAGAAGGCTTATAACGATGTCGGGGAGATTGATTTGTGGTTAGGGGGTATTGCGGAACTATCGGCTAATCATGGTGGTTTGCTCGGACCAACCTTTAGCTTTTTTATTAAAGATCAGTTTGCTCGGGCAGCGGCTGGCGATCGCTTCTTCTTCTTGAACGATCTGAAGGAGTTAACGATCCTGGACAAGGATATTACAAACACCAATTTATCGGGCATCATCCGTCGCAACACAACTCAAGATTATCTTGTGCAAGATAATGCCTTCCAGGTTCCCTATGAGAACACTATATTAGGGGACGACGGTCACAACTCATTACGCGGAACGCGGCAAAATGATCTGATTAATGGATTGGATGGCAATGACTTTATTCGGGGGAATTTTGGGGCTGATATTCTAATCGGTAATCTTGGCAACGACTACCTGATAGGGGGTGCGGGTGCCGATACCATCATGGGTGGCGACGGGAATGATGTGTTAACGGGTAATTCTGGAAACGATGTTCTGGTTGCAGGTAATGGTAACGATATGATCAGAGGAGGAAACGGTCAAGATGTCCTCAATGGGGTTGGCAATCAATTGGGTCAACAGGATTTTGACATATTGAGCGGGGGTAGAGGCAAAGATACCTTTATTCTGGGGGATGAGCGCTCTGTCTTTTATCAAGGCCGTGGTTTAGCCATTATTCAGAATTTCGAATTGGGGCGAGATACGATTGAGCTTGCTGGGAGCGCTGCTGACTATACCCTAATGCCCTTTGGGAATCGCACCAGTCTACGTTTAGCCGCCAATAATGATTTAATCGCCATTCTTAACGGAACTGTTGAAAATTTCAACACTGGTTTTAAGTTTGCTTAGCATAGATTGGTAAACGCCTTTTTTTCAATATCTTTATGAGACCTTGGAGGAAATATCCCTCAAGGTCTCTCTGCTTGGCAACAATAGAACTTGAGCATTATTGCGACGTGGGACTTCAGAGTGATTACCAGTGGCACCGAGCTTTCAGGGGCAGCCTTTTCCACTTGCCTGACTTGGCGATATCAATTATGGCGCCGGTGGAGCAAGCTGCCTTCCTTGATCATGATTGGTCTTAATCCAAGTACTGCAGACGAAACTGATAATGATCCGACGATCACTCGCTGTATTGGCTTCGCCCAGCGCGAAGGATGTGGAGGACTGCTGATGCTCAATTTATTTGCCTTTCGGGCTACCTCTCCCAAAGCCTTGAAAGCAGCCCAGGATCCAATTGGCCCCGAAAATGATGGGGTCCTTTTGTCTATCTGCCAGGGTCAAGATCGGGTGGTGGTGGCCTGGGGAAATCATGGTGGGTTTTATGAGCGCGATCGCGCCGTCAGTACCTTATTACAGACATCCTCAACTTGCATAGAATGCTTTGGTGTAACTAAATTGGGATATCCTCGTCATCCGCTATACCTCAGAAAAGATACTCCTCTAGTTCAATGGGCTCATTAATGGTTTCTGGTGATATCTATTATTTTTGCTTCAAATTACTGAGCTACAAATATCTATCACAACTGTTAATCAATTGTTTACCCAATCACACCATAAATTAAGCGGACAGGTGAGGAAAAATCACTCGTGTTACCTCAAAGATATGGATCAGCCTACCTCTATCCTCACAGGAATCAACTTATTAACATACGTGAATTATTGAACTTAAATTACTTATTCTGATAAAAATAACAATAAAATCCTATTTGCTCATATTAAGGCCACATATCACCTGAATATTCAATTATAATCTTACTTTCAAGCTTCTCTTGTTTACTTACCCAAGAAAAGACAAAGTGAATATCAGAAGTTTTTTTATGAATGTTATTTTTATACAGAAGGATTAAAGATAAAAAACTACAATTGCAATTGATTCCAAACTATATGGAGACAGATCAAAAATGGTGATCCGCAACTTAGACCACTTAAATGCAATTCAATGAGCCTAAAGTAGTTTGCACTTGATAATATTCATCGGCCTTTATTTCGAAGATTATTACTTCTGTCCTCTAGATAACAAAAACTTAAGAGAAAAAGAAATTATCATAGGGCAATCTTTGATGGTATTGCCTTATGATTCAATTCTCTCTGAAATACTATTAGTCTTCTCATTAGTTGCCTCCTATTGAAGCGGCTAGTAGTGGTCGTGGATCAGTGCCCTCTAATCTTCTAACATTGTGCGCTGGATCACTGCACCAAAGGGTTCTAGAGCTGAGGATAGGGCTAACTGGGATAAGAATCAAAGTCTTTTGGCCCGGATTACCGGTACGTTCTTCCCCTCCAATAAAGATGGCAGATTCTCTGCAACCACATCTCCTCGATTATTCATATCCAGCCTGCCCTGAGTTAATTGCGTGTCCGTTATGAAAACGACTCTGCCTAAGCCCACCACCCTCAGCTCACATTTCATCGCAGACAACGTCCTCATGCCTTTACCTCAACCTACGGTCTTATCAAATCCAACCAGCGCGGCCAAAATGAACACATCATTGCCTGAGCAGCAAGTTCTTCACTCTTCTATCACGGCTCTTAGCTTGAATAAAGCGATGCGCACTATCATGCAATGGGCTCATAGGCGTGAAAGCAAAGCAGTCTGTGTTGCCAATGTCCACATGCTGATGGAAGCGTATTGGCATCAAACATTTGCTCAGATCTTGCAAAACGCTGACATGGTGACCCCGGATGGCATGCCCCTAGTCTGGATGATGAGATTGTTAGGTCGTAAGGAACAGGATCGTGTCGCTGGCATGGATATCCTCCAAACCCTTTGCCAACAAGCTTCAGAAGAGAACGTCAAAGTATTTTTCCTAGGATCTCAACAATCCATTCTAGATCGGATGCATACTCGCTTAGAGCGGGAATATCCAAACCTGGACATTGTGGCGATGAAGCCTTTACCCTTTCGTCCGCTTACCCCAGCTGAAGACGAAGCTTTAGTTGAGGAAATCCATGAATCTGGTGCAGGACTTGTCTTTGTATCTTTGGGGTGTCCGAAACAAGAAAAGTGGATGGCTGAGCATCAAGGTCAAATTCAAGCCGTCATGATCGGACTAGGTGGAGCCTTTCCAGTCTATGCAGGTTTGAAAAAGTGGGCTCCTCGTTGGGTTAGGCAAGCTGGATTAGAGTGGCTGTACCGTTTAGTTCAGGAACCTAAGCGCCTGTTTGGTCGCTATTCTCAAACGATTCCACCCTTCATCTTTCTAGCTTGTGTGCAACTCGTTGCTCATCGCTTTGCCCCACGTAGACTTTTAAATGCATTTAACCTGTAAGACGCTGTAGTCTCAAGTTCTGGGGCTGATATCAATGCTATGGAAGCGTATCCAGTGGGTGCGCTTTCATATTGGTCTTCATGGAAAGGATTAGAGAAGTTTCAGGGGATCAACATCGATTTGAAGACGTAAATTTTGTGGACACCGGTGTTGGCATTCTTGTCTGGGAAACGGCCAGTGTTCAGACTGGCCTATTGTAGCCTGGGGGCGTTTAACTAACACATGCCAATAATATCGTCGGGCTACTCTCAAAATGCTGGCGGGGGCAGGGCCGAGAATACTGCCCTGATAGCGAT
>JANQPU010000159.1 GCA_028285315.1 Acaryochloris sp. IP29b_bin.176 | reverse complement strand
GGCTTCTGGTCATTACTGCGGTCATGGTTAAGGCCCCATAGAGGCATCTCTCAAGAAAAACTACCAATATATCTAGGGTTCTTTGAATTTGTGCATAATGCTAGAAAAAGGGGAAAAGCCTTGATGAGTAGCCTATTAGGCACCTTGCTGGGCTAGCTCCCTGAAACACCGATTGAGCCTAGATTTATTATCCTAAACACGCTAGTCCAAAACTACGCACTTGCAGTGCGAGACTTTAGTTGCTACACACCTCTAATGCAGGATAGTGAAGCAGCTCTGAGACTTAGCCTCGGCTTCAACCTCATTTGCTAATTCTGGCCAAGAACCTGCTCTGTAAATGACAACGATATCTCCATCGTTGTCATTGGTCTTTAAAGTGTCGTTTTCTGGGAATGTCAAAGATACCTCATAGGCTTCGGGATACTGCATATTGCTACACTAGTACAGGCAATCGTCGATCGCAATCTTGAATTCGACGAAGTAAGTATCGCAGCAAAATTGTGCCCAAGCATCTAATAATTCTTCTGAATCAGCGTACTTGGAAAGAACGAGATATAAACCCGTATGAGTAGCTCACCGTCTACCTTCCACCTCAGAAAACGCTTATATCGTGAAACGATATCGTTGGGTTGCAGTTAAAGATCTTTGGCAACCAGCATCTAAGCGCTAGGGGAACTCTTTTTGCTATGGGAAACAAGCTTTGTTACGCTGGCGAAAGTGACAACTCACAAGATCATAACCCTTGAGAGCAGAGGCTTTAGTGGACAGTGATACCCCTTACCGTTCAGTCCAACTGATGAATCACGTGGAGCTTCTTGTTGATGCGGATGACTTTTGGTACCGTCTCCAGACTGACCTGCAAGCGGCTAACCACGAAATCATGGTGCAGATGATGACTTTTGAAGGGGACCAAATTGGGCAGAAGGTCGTCGACGCTATCCGCACTGCTGCGGCACCTTACAAACAGATTTTGGTCGATAACTACACACGGTTTATCCAAAGTGACAAGTTTGTCTACCACCCCAAATATTGGTTTGATCAGGAACTCAAAGCCGAGGTCCGTCAGACTCGGGCCATGTTTGAATCGCTGATGCAAGACGGAGGCCAAGTCCGGTTTACGAATCCCGTTGGTCCCCTATTGATTCATTTTGTTGGGCGTAGCCACAAAAAGCTGATTGTGATTGATAAAAAGATTGCCTACGTTGGCGGATTCAATTTCAGTGACCATAACTTTGCTTGGCATGACCTGATGTTTCGGTTGGAAGATCCAACGATTGTGGCATTCCTGCGAGCGGATTTTGTAGCAACGTGGCAAGATGAATCTCAACCCAGCCATGCCCACTTCGATGACTGTGAGTTTTTTCTCCTCGATGGTCGTTCCAACGAAGTCACCTTTGCGAATCTAATAGAGCTACTGTGCTCGGCTCAGAAATCCCTGCATATCATCAGTCCCTATCTGACCTTTCCGTTCTGTGCGGCGCTGGCTGAACTCCCTCAGCGAGGTGTACCCGTCACTCTGCTAACACCAGAAGAAAATAACAAAGGCACCGTGCGAGATTATCTTTTGTGGGAAGCCCATCGATCGGGGTTTGATATCCGTCTGTATGACGGGATGAGCCATATGAAAGCAGCCTTGGTTGATGATCGCTATCTGGTTGTCGGGTCTTCGAATTTTGATTTCTTGAGCTATCGCATCGAAGAAGAAGTTCTCGCCGTTTTTTCCAATCCCGTAGTGATTGAAACGTTCCGCCAACAGGTCCTTGAACCTGACTTGGCCCGCTGTCGCCCCTTTGACGGGCAGGCCAGTGCCGTGAGGGGCTGGCTCTCCTATGGCATTCTGCGGGCAGTGGAGGGATTGGCACTGTTCTCTCGCCGCTTTAAACCCACTCAAGTGATTGATACAACAGTGCGTGGCTATCCTGTGGTGCTAGATCAATCCTAGGATCGCCATTTTACCCCAACCTCCACCCATGACATTTGTCATAGTCCATTTCTGATTGGAGTCCCTGGTCGTTGTCTAAATTCCTGACTTATACCAATTCGGCATAATTTTGACCTATGTTAGGGGAAATCAATAGTCGATACTTGAATTCCCCTATGCCCAGTGTTTTGAAAATAGAGATTG
>JANQPU010000137.1 GCA_028285315.1 Acaryochloris sp. IP29b_bin.176 | reverse complement strand
TATCCAGAAACGAGTGAAGCCATGATTTATGGCTGTTTTATTCGACTGCTCACACATCGATTAGCAACTTTAGTTTCTGTTTAGAAATCAGCTCTTAGTAGTGCTTACTCAAAACTTATCTGCATTCGTTAATTCGGCTTTGGTCTTCATAAATAGGTTGATAGTTTTTGTCTTTTAATGACATTCAGTAAGACTTCTTGAATTATTTATATCAGTTAGGAATTTAAGCTTCTATTGAGTAGTGTCGAAAAGCTATTTTCACAATATCCATGCAAAAATAAAAGTTTTTATTATCATTGCTTAACCATCTTACATGTGAGACTTAAAAGCGTGAACCATAATATTTTCTTCTCTAATTACTGATTATCATGTGAGGCTTGTACATAACTCTAGGATAAAACTTTGAATTATAATCATTACGTAATTCGATCTTCCATAAGGTATTCGCTTATCGTTAATCTTCAATCTTTTCGATCTATCTCTGGCTACCTCGCAATAGGGGACGTATATATGCTCTCAATCTATCCCTATCGAATCTGATTAACTTGTTGCTAATAGTATTTCATCTTCCGCTATTGGTTGACAGGACCCCTGGATTAGGGTTGATTAAAGTGGATGTGAAGGGTAGAGTCCATGAAGCGAATTTTAGGATTAGCAATTCTTGCTGGGAGTTTGAGTTTGGTTTATTCCCATGCCGCTTTTGCAGGAGACGCTCTAAACGTGGTCTATCCTGTCAATGGACATAAAACTACTGCGGCTCAGATTTTTCTGATTGGCACGGCTCCCGCTAAAGGGGAAGTGAGGGTGAATGGCAAGGTAATCGATCGCAGCCCAACTGGAAACTTTGCACCTAGTTTCCCCCTAGAAATTGGTGAGAATACCTTTACACTTCAGTACAATGACCAAACCCTGACCCTCAAAATCACTCGTACTGAAACCTCTCCCATACCCACAGCAGGTTTGACAGAAGACTCGCTGGAACCCAAAACAGATATTGCCAAACTTCCGAATGAGCCCGTTTGTTTTAGCACGATTGCTCAACCCAATGCTCAGCTTTCTGTTCAAATTGGCCAACAGACGATCCCTTTGCAACCTCAGGAGCAATCCGTTAATCTCCCCCCCAACTCGGCAGCACTCACCCAGCAGAATCAACCGCAAACAGCTGATCAACCGGGGATTTATCAAGGATGTACTGCTTTCTCTCAACCCGGTGTTTTGGGTAAGCCAGTGTTTCAGCTGACGAAAGACGGACAAACCATTCAGCGAACCGGAGCCAATACGATTGAAATCCTTTCACCCCAAGACTTCTCGGTTGTTGAAGTCACCAGTGATCAAGGCGTGGCTCGAACGGGACCCAGTACCGATTATTCTCGTCTGACGCCCTTACCCAAAGGCACTCAAGCTCGGGTGACGGGACGCGAGGGGGAGTGGCTACGGCTAAATTATGGAGCTTGGATCAAAGCGGCAGAAACCCGCCCGTTGTCCCAGAATATTCTGCCCCATTCTATTATTCGGAGTCTTCGTAGTCGCCAAGTTCCGGGTTGGACTGAGGTGGTTTTTCCCTTACAAAGTCCTGTGCCCATCAGTGTGAACCAAGGCGATCAAGCTTTTACCTTGTCCCTGCATAACACCACAGCTCAAACCGATGTCATTTTTATGAATGATGATCCAGTGATTCGACGGCTGGATTGGCAACAGCCAGTTCCGGGCCGAGTGGACTATAAATTCAACCTCAAATCGAAACAACAGTGGGGATATAAGCTGCGTTATGAAGGGACTAGCTTGATTTTGTCCTTGCGTCATCCTCCTAGAGGCAAGGGACTCTCCAATGTGAAAGTTTTGCTGGATCCGGGACATGGCAGTGAAAATGATCTGGGGGCTCGCGGACCCACGGGTTTACCTGAAAAAGATGTAACGATTGTTGTCAGTAAACTGCTGCAGCAAGAGCTAAAGAAGCGAGGCGCAACGGTGGTGATGACTCGCGAAGGGGATGATGATCTATATCCTAAAGATCGGGTAGATATCATTAACGAAACCGAGCCAACGATTGCGATTAGCGTTCACTATAATGCCTTGCCTGATAGCGGCGATGCTGAAAATACGGCAGGGATAGGGGCTTTTTGGTACCATGCCCAAAGTCATGATTTGGCAGTCTTCCTACACCATTACCTAGTCAATGATTTGCAGCGTCCTGACTACGGTATTTTTTGGAATAATCTGGCGTTGACGCGCCCAACAGTATCTCCGGCAGTGTTGATGGAGCTGGGATTTATGATCCATCCGACGGAGTTCGAGTGGATTACGGATCCGAAGGCTCAGAAGCAGTTGGCGGTCAGTATGGCAGATGCGATCGCAGCTTGGTTTTTGCAACAATAGGGCCGATCTCTGGTAACGGCTACTCTTCAGTTCACCCAAGCTGAAGAGTGCAGTGTCTTCCCAAACTATTTAGCTATCCGTTTCAACCTTGGTTAAATGGATATGCTTGCGGCCCAGGGAAACCTCAAACAGGTCACCAGGACTCAATTCCATTTGCTTGGTGTAGGCCGCCCCAACTAGCAAATTGCCATTGGTTTGGACGGACACCATGTAGCTGGGTTGGCGTCCTGAGGTACCAGTGCCGTTGTTAGTCGGCTGGGCATCCAGATCCACCCCTTCCGCATCGAGGACAGCATTCATAAACGCCATCACATTCAGCCGTTCCGACCCATCTGGATCAAATGAGTAATAGCCACAAGCTTTAGCTTTTTCCTCTCGGCTCAAATCATCGAGCTGTTTAATCTTTGCCAGTAGTTTTTCTCCGGTCAATGGCTTAACCGCTTGTTTTTTCTGTTTAGGCATAGGTCTCTAATGCAGTTATAAACACAACAAATACGAATCAGAGCAGTGCTTATTTTTTATAAGCTTTTTTTACTATAACAAAAGCAAAAAATTAAATGAGTTCAACAACCATAACTGATTCATTTTTTTACCTTGGCTATGGAATTTAGTTTCTGATCAAGTATTTAAGGCTACCTAGAAAAAGATATCTAGTAAAGTATATATCAAGTTGCTAAGAATTGAGGAGCCAGATAGATGTGTGAAGGACAGAGATTTAGGCTACTTGTCCCTATAGGCGAATGGTTTTTGTCTTGATCTAACGATGGCTTCCCTCGCATCGACAATCTGACTCCAACTATATAAAAATGATTGACCAGGATTTTAAAAGCCTTGAAACTGAGCTGACTCAAACGCAGTATTGATTAGCGTTCATCAGTCCAACCACATCATTACGGCTGAACAAACAGACGAAGAAAAAAATGGATTATTTCAGCCTCCAACGCGTCAGAATTTGGTCTAGTAGAAGTTTTCTCATCATCAATACTTCTGTTCTCCCTGTCTTAAGATTGGCAGCGACAACCCGTTGTTCCTAAGGAAATTTAAACATTTATTGGCCAACCGTTATGGATAGGATGGTGTGGTGAATAGCATGGAGAGACAAGCAAAGGGTTTATCGTCGATACT
The DNA here is from genome assembly GCA_028285315.1 of Acaryochloris sp. IP29b_bin.176. Classification (GTDB taxonomy): domain Bacteria; phylum Cyanobacteriota; class Cyanobacteriia; order Thermosynechococcales; family Thermosynechococcaceae; genus Acaryochloris. Next base: position 1,488 of record JANQPU010000137.1, on the reverse strand, counting down.
GCTGACCTTTACTAAAGACGCCTAAGAGAAGACCGACGATTGTAATTCGGTGGAATGGCCCTAACAAGATCCCTGGGATAGGGAGCAAGGTTTTCAACACTAAGGCCAAGAGTAAACAGAGGATCAATCCCCATAGCGTAGATACAGAGATCAGAGGGCGTGGCCCCATCAAACGTTCCAAAATGATGACACCCAGGATGCCGACCACCATGTCGATGACAGCCGAAAATAGTAATCCCCACGGAGGGCCAAACATTGACCCAATCTGAACTTGTGACGCTGCAGGTAAGATCAGGGTCAGTCCATAGTCAAGCCCTGTGACCAAGACAAGGGTAATCACGGAGGCATTGATGAGTTGTTGCCACGGTAATGACTTGAATTGGTACACTCTCTCTCCCATAAAACATTGCGTTTCAATTGTATCGATGTTCCTATGTCTACAGCGTGGATCAGAATCTGCACTCGCGTATAGAGCCATGAACCAAGGGTGGACGTATCACAATCAAGTGGATAGTGCCGGGGCTGGACTGACGCTATTAGAGTTTTACTCACTGCGATATCGGCATTCCAGCCGAGCAGAATGGCAAACCCGAATTGAATTGGGACAAGTGCGCTTAGACGACCAACGGGCTTTCCCAGATACGGTCTTAGTGCAAGGTCAGAAATTGTCCTATCATCGGCCCCCTTGGCAGGAACCCACGGTGCCCTTGGCCTTTGAAGTCTTGTACGAAGACGCTGAAGTGCTGGTGATCAATAAGCCGTCGGGGCTACCTGTGCTGCCGGGGGGTGGTTTCTTGGAACATACCTTGCTTCATCAGGTACAACAGCGATTTCCGCACGAGACTCCTTTCCCTATCCATCGATTAGGGCGAGGGACGTCTGGCGTGATACTGATGGCGCGATCGCAACAGGTTCGCGCTGCTTTGAGCCAACAAATGAGAGATCGACAGCTTCAAAAAGTGTATCGAGCGTTGATCGGCCCTGAGCAAGCTGCTCACCCACTGGCCGAACAGTTTGAAATTATCCAGGCCATTGGCAAGGTTCCTTATCCTGGTTTGGGATATATCTATGCTGCCACCTCCGAAGGACGACCTGCTTATAGCGCTTGTACGGTTCTCCAGCGATGCCCAGAATCCACTCTGCTCGCAGTTGCGATTACCACTGGACGCCCCCACCAAATTCGGATTCATTTAGCCACCATCGGTTATCCTTTGCTCGGAGATCCGCTGTATGTGGCTGGAGGGCAACCCCAAGCTTCAAGTTTTGAGGATTCGTCACGACCTGTGCCTGGGGATTGTGGCTATTTTCTCCATGCCTTCTCTTTGCAATTTATGCACCCCAGGACCCAAAAGCCTGTGAAGATTGTGAGTGATCCACCTCAACAACTTCGCCTAATACCAAACTGTGCCTGCAAGCGTAATTTTCAAATCTGTGAAATCCTCTCCTAGCCTACTTTAGTCACTAATCAAAATTACACTCTTGGAGACT
>JANQPU010000072.1 GCA_028285315.1 Acaryochloris sp. IP29b_bin.176 | reverse complement strand
CTACCGACCCTTGGTCATATTACCTATGACGAACTGAAAGCAAGCTTCATGGTGCAAGCAGAAGGTCTCTATGACGGAGGAGCCGATCTGTTCATCGTGGAAACCTGTCAAGATGTACTGCAAATCAAGGCGGCACTGAGTGCCTTTGAGGCGGTATTTACGAAAAAAGGGGCACGTCTCCCCTTAATGGTGTCCGTGACCATGGAAATCCAGGGGACCATGCTAGTGGGGACCGATATCTCTGGGGTACTGGCAATTTTGGAGCCGTTTCCCATCAGTGTTTTAGGGCTAAATTGTGCGACGGGTCCCGATTTGATGACGTCCCACATTAAGTACCTATCAGAAAATTCGCCATTCCCCATTTCCTGTATCCCCAATGCGGGGCTACCCGAAAATATTGGCGGTCAGGCGCATTACAAAATGACCCCCGAAGAATATACAACTGCCATGACTCAATTCATTGCGGAACATGGCGTTCAGATTGTCGGAGGGTGCTGTGGTACGCGCCCAGCACATATTAAAGCGTTAGCCGATGCGGTGGAACACACTCCACTAAAAGAGCGTGAAGTCCGACAAAATACTGTGGGGGAGATTCGAGAACCTCTCGCCTACACGCCAGCGGCAGCGTCTATTTATTCCGCCCAAACCTATCAGCAGGATAATTCCTTCTTAATCGTTGGTGAACGATTAAACGCCAGTGGGTCTAAGAAAGCCCGCACCCTGTTGAACGAAGATGATTGGGATGGGTTGTTGGCGATCGCCAAATCCCAGGTCAAGGAAGGCGCACATATGCTGGACGTAAACGTGGATTACGTCGGGCGTGATGGCGAACGGGATATGCGAGAACTCGTATCGCGCCTAGTGAAGCATACGACGCTCCCCCTGATGCTCGACTCCACCGAGTGGACCAAAATGGAAGCGGGTCTCAAGGTTGCCGGGGGCAAATGTTTGCTCAATTCTACCAACTATGAAGATGGAGAAGAGCGATTCTTTAAAGTACTGCAATTGGCAAAAGAATATGGCGCAGGGGTTGTTATTGGCTGTATTGATGAAGAGGGCATGGCTCGAACCGCCCAGAAAAAATTCGAGATTGCCCAACGGGCGTATCAGGATGCGCTCAAGTTTGGGCTTCCACCCCATGAACTTTTCTTTGACACGTTAGCCCTACCGATTTCAACGGGGATTGAGGAGGATCGAGAAAATGCCAAAGCCACAATCGAAGCCATTGGACTGATTCGGGAAAATCTGCCCGGTGTGCATTTTATGCTGGGGGTCTCTAATATTTCGTTTGGATTGAGTCCAGCCGCACGCATTACCTTAAATTCGATCTTCCTGAATGAAGCGATGAAGGCTGGGATGGATGGGGCCATTGTCTCGGCGGCCAAGATTTTGCCGTTATCGAAGATTGATGATGACCATCAACAGGTCTGTCACGATTTGATTTATGACAATCGCAGATTTGAAGGGGATATTTGCACCTACGATCCATTGACGAAGCTGACAGAAATTTTTGCGGGGGTGAGTACGAAAGACGCTAGAGCGAGTGCGTCCTTAGCCGATTTGCCCATCGATCAACGCTTGAAGCAACATATTATTGATGGCGAGCGGATTGGACTGGATGAGGCGTTAAAGGTTGCCTTAGATGCGGACTATAAAGCACTGGAGATTGTCAATACTTTCTTGTTGGATGGGATGAAGGTTGTGGGCGAACTGTTTGGCTCTGGTCAAATGCAATTGCCCTTTGTGTTGCAGTCAGCCGAAACCATGAAGTCTGCGGTTGCCTTCCTCGAACCCTACATGGAAAAAGTCGAAGGAGAGGATGAAGATCGCGGTAAAGGGAAATTCCTGATTGCTACCGTTAAAGGCGATGTCCATGACATTGGGAAGAATCTGGTGGATATCATCTTGACCAATAATGGTTATAAGGTGATCAATCTGGGCATTAAACAAGCCATTGAGGCAATCGTCGAAGCCTATGAGCAGCATCAGCCGGATTGTATTGCGATGAGTGGCTTGCTGGTGAAGTCTACAGCATTTATGAAAGAAAATCTCGCCGCATTTAATGCTAAAGGGATTACAGTCCCAGTGATTTTGGGCGGTGCGGCCCTCACCCCAAAATTTGTTTATGGGAATTGTCAAGAGACGTACAACGGGCAGGTCATTTACGGCAAAGATGCGTTTGCCGATTTGACCTTTATGGATCGACTGATGCCCGCCAAAGAACAGCAGTGCTGGGTCGATACCGAAGGTTTTTCAGGGGGATTTGCTCAGTTTAACCAAAAGGGACGCAAGGCGATTGAAGATTTAGATCGAGAACTCAATGGTGATCAGCAGAAATCTGATCAACCCACTGTCATCGATACCGAACGCTCGACAGCGGTATCAATTGATATCGAACGTCCTGCGCCACCCTTCTGGGGGACGAAAATTCTTCAGAGTAACGATCTAGATTTAGAAGAACTATTCTGGTACATGGATTTGCAGGCACTGATCGCTGGCCAATGGCAATTCCGTAAACCGAAAGACCAATCTCGTGAGGAATATGATTGGTTTCTGGCATCAAAGGTTTATCCCATCTTGGAAGAATGGAAGCATAAAATCCGCACGGACCACTGGTTGGAACCCACGCTAGTTTATGGCTATTTCCCCTGTGCGGCGATTGGCAATTCCGTTCATGTTTACGAGCCAAGTGTCATCGAGCAGGGCTTAACACCCGCAACAGCAAGCCCGTTTGTCACTTGGACATTCCCCCGTCAGAAATCCATGCGTCGGCTATGCATTGCTGATTTCATCCGCCCGATCGAACACAATCAATTTGATGTCTTGCCGATGCAGGCAGTCACGATGGGAGAAATTGCCACCCAGAAAGCACAGGAACTTTATCAAGACAGCAGCTATACCGATTATCTCTATTTCCACGGGATGGCGGTGCAGTTGGCGGAAGCTTTGGCGGAATGGAGTCATGCAAGAGTTCGGCGGGAATTGGGCTATGGGGATTTAGAGCCAGATAACATTCGCGATATTTTAGCGCAGAGGTATCAGGGTTCCCGGTATAGTTTTGGCTATCCAGCTTGTCCGGTGGTCATCGATCAAGTGCCACAGCTGCAACTATTAAGGTGCGATCTCATTGGGTTATCGATCGATGAGAGCGAACAGCTTCATCCAGAGCAATCGACCACTGCTTTTGTCATCTATCATCCTGCTGCTAAATACTTTAGTGCTTAGGAGGTACCCAATGAGAGAAGCAACTGATAAATCGGATTGGGCTCAAGAATTTGTTGCAAGTAACTTACTGGTCATTGGCTACAACGCTTGGGCAGGCCATCTCAGCCAAAAACGTGGAGCAATTGTTTGCAGCACAAATTCTCCAATAGTGGGGATTAGCGGAGAATCATTCAAAACCCACTTTGTCGGACGTTCGCGCCTTATGCCTTTCTTGAAGGCCTGGTTAGAGGCTCCTGATAGGGCAGTTTTGCCCCATTGCCATATGATTAATCACATCTTGGAAGTGGTCGATAATTATTCTCCAACCACAGAAGTTGTTTTGTTGCTGGAGTCTTTCGATCAGGCCACATTCTTTTACTTGAAAAACCTACCCATTACACCACCTCAATGCTACGAGCAAGTATGTAAGACTTGGGATGAATTCCAACCAGGAGTAAGTACTTGGCAAGATAAAAAACTTCCAACGGAAGCGTAATACATATGTGATGAACTAGCATAAATCTCAAACACCGTGTCCTTATTAGCTTGGTCAGAGGAGATAGAGCTTCATATAGACCTCACTACAAATTGAAGTGTTTCCTTAAGCATGTAGCTTTTTGCTTTTCACCATGCAAAATATAGGGCTATTAAATATTTATCTCACACCTCTAAATTCCAAATTTTTTGAGGCTCCCGGACACTCAATTATTTGTTGACCATCAAACACCAATTGACCATTAATCCAAGTCCTCAAAATACTGGAACTAAATCTATACCCCATAAAAGGAGACCAA
>JANQPU010000068.1 GCA_028285315.1 Acaryochloris sp. IP29b_bin.176 | reverse complement strand
ATTGCCCTACATCAGTTTCTGAATTGCTTTATCTCAGAAGCTTATGATGCTGGGGCTTCCTTATCTTCACGGCCTCTCAATTAAGTCGCACATCGCCTTACACTGCAATTTAGGAAACGTCGGCATAGGTTAATTCCGCATGGACGGCACAACTTGAATCTAGCTCAGGCGCTCAGATGGTCTAGGGCTGCATCCAAAAGGCTTTGGTCCTGGGAGGTGCTTGTACTGCCCATTTCAACAGCCAGAGAGAGTCCCAGCAGCGTAATTTCAGGAGGAAATCGTTGGGTATCGCAGAGGTTCATGGTTAAAAAAGGACAGCAAAAAAGCGCTAGCTTGAGTTCTTGTCGCCAGGTATCAGGGAGTTGTCCTGCAGCGCTGAGATGGTCAATCAACGGTTGAAGGACATGCTTAATCTTGGATTGCAGGAATCCCAGTCGTATAGCTGAGGGTTGGAAATCATGATCCACCTGAATGCGATCTGCTGCAATCTCCACGTTAATAGACAGGTCTTTGGCTATCTCTTGGGGGAAATATAGCCAAATTGCAAATACGTTGTGGAAGATAGGCTTGGTTAAATCTAGGAAGGGTGAATGTCGCCCTGCAAAGGCAGGATCAAAATAGATCAGCGTTTCTGTACCTTCATCCACAAATACATTGCCATTGTGGGCATCCCCATGACCCACAACAGAAGGGGTAGCAGCTGGATCAAGTTTTTTGCTAGCCGTTTGAATAATATCCGCCAAGGTGTCTTGGTAAGGGATGCCATTAATCTGCCAAGTTAGTTGAGCGAGGTGATCAAAATTGAGGGTTTGCCCCGGAAGCTTGACTTCTTTGCCTGCATAAAACTCGTGATAGCGTCCCCCAACTAGGCGATGGATAAATAGTTGATGAATGGGAACTTGGGCATGGTCTTCGGCGGATAAGGGCTGCAGGGTTTGTTGATAGATGTCCCACAGGGCTTGATCTGCTTTTTCTTGCAGCGCCAAGATACGGTCAGCCCCACCCCGCTGTCCCGTTTCAATTTGACGAGCTACGTCAAACAGAGAGGGAAATTCAAAAAACTCATAGACCAGCAGCTGTTTGCCCCATTCCGTTGAGCTAAAAATGGGCTGGATAATCGGGTAGCCCGCCTCCGCCATAATCGTAGAGTTGTAATACTCATAAATCAGGCTTTGGGGTTCGACGTGGGTTTTGAAGAACAGCTTGTCCCCTTCCACAGTATGCAGAAACCCATTAATCGAGTTGAGGGAGACCGCCGAGGGCCGGACCTGCACCTGCTTTACGTTGAAGGGGAAATTGTCATTGACGAAGTCCTTCAGCAGGGCATTCGCCGCTGCCTGATCAGAAAACTGTAACGTCTGAATCTGATACAGGAGTTGATCGGACACGGTAACCCTCGGTATGCCCCTTACGGAAGCAGGTTCTTACGCTCACGAATGGCCATGGCATGGGCCGGGAAGTCTTCATGCTCTGCCAATGTCTGAGCCGTATGACCTAAGCGAGCAAAGCCTTCCTGGGTTAAATAACCAATCCCGGTGCGCTTGAGGAAGTCGTATACCGACACCGCCGAGTAGGAACGAGCAAAGCCGCCCGTCGGCAGAATAGCGTTAACACCGATGCAGTAGTTGGCCGTTGGAATCGGGGTATAGGGACCAAGCAGAATTTCACCCGCATTCTTGATTTTGCCGAGAACGCTAAGGGGATCTTGGACGAGGACTTCCAAATGCTCAGGGGCATACTCGTTCAGGAAGTCGATGGATTCTTCCAGGCTGGAGGTGAGGATAATGCCGCCATAGGAAGATAGCCCAGTTTGGCAAAAGTTTTTACGCCAGTCCGGTAGCTTCTCCATATAATCGTCAGCATGTTTAGAAGCAGCTTTGGCTAAGTCTTCACTGTGGGTAACCAATAAGCCAGCGGAGTCAGGACCATGTTCTGCTTCTACTAAAAGATCGAGGGCCGCGATCCGGGGGTCAGTGGTTTCGTCTGTGAGAATGATGGATTCACTGGGGCCAGCGGGTAAGCCAACATCAACGGTGCCGTAGAGCAATCGCTTAGCGGCGGAGCCATAGACGTTACAAGGTCCGGTGATTTTATCGACTTTAGGAACTGTTTCCGTACCAATCGCCATACCTGCGATCGCTTGGATGCCACCGAGTTTATAAATATCTTTGACCCCTGCGAGTTCAGCAGCCACAAGAGAGGCAGGCTCAACGGTGCCATTTTTATCAGGTGGCGTACAGACCACTACTTTTTCCACCCCGGCTACCACCGCAGGCACGCTGAGCATCAGCATCACGGAGGGAAAGGAGCCTTTACCCCGAGGCACGTATAGCCCAGCACTGGCAATGGGGGTGACTTTCTCCCCAGCAAAGACGCCGCCATCGATTTCGGCAAGCTGCACTTCTTCTGGCATTTGCCGCTCGTGCACTTCTTTGATGTTGCGATAGGCTTGCTCAATCGCGGCTTTGATTTCGGGGTCGACTTGCTCGCGGGCAGCAGCAAATTCGGCTTCGGTCACTTTAAGATTTTCGGCAGTGGCACCGGGAAAATCAAATTTACGCACGTATTTGATCACGCCCTGGTCACCGTCAGCGCGAATCTCGTCAATGACTTCTTTGGCAACAGCTAGCGCCTGTTCAATATCTAACTCGGCCCGTCGTTTGAGGGAAGCGAGTTCTTCAGATGTCATCTCTGACAACCGCAGAATCCTGACCACGTGCTGTCTCCTTTAAATCAATAATCGACGACCGATACATGTCGTCGAGCAGTGTATAAGCATTACTAGCTTAGCTCAGAAGCGGGTTTAACAAAATTGAATGTAGGAGTAAACGCAATTCAGCTCATTTCGAGGATGGTTGAGTGATCACCTGGTATTGTCAGAAACCTCGATTTACCCGGTCGTCGAGCAGTCCTCTCAATTAAAATGCAGGCTACTCAAGCTCATAACTGTTACCCACCTGTGAATTTTTTCAAGTCAGGAGTGGATGTTGTCGTCGAATATCGTTAGGAGAATAAGGGGATGAGCTAGTCTGGACGAGGAAGTCGAGCCTTAGCCTTACAGAAAACCGTGAAACTAAATGGAAATGGTCAATGGTAGCCGCTATAGTTTCCTAAAGCTAAGACAGGGCAAGAAAGTTCGGAAAAATTTACAGGCAAAAAAATGCTGTATCACAGTTTAAAATTTTCTCTCAGGGGTTCAAAAAGACAGAGAAAGTTCTATAGAGTTTTTCGTCTATTACAATAGAAGGTAATTGAAAATCACCAATTATTTTAGTGCTAAGCATTGACTTATCAAATAAGAGGTTATATACCAGTACTGGCCTTAATGTATCTGTTTTTTCTGACTTAATTTATAAGCATTTTTTACTTGAGAATTAGTGCAGACAATGAAAAAGTTTTCCATAAATAAGTAAGGCTCAATCGGTGTTTCAGGGAGTTAGCTAAGCAAGGTGCCTAATAGGCTACTCATCAAGGCTTTCCCCCTTTTTCTGGCATTATGCACAAATTCA
>JANQPU010000059.1 GCA_028285315.1 Acaryochloris sp. IP29b_bin.176 | reverse complement strand
CGCATCATGCGAACAGTCTCGTAACATCTGACTTCATCGATTAACTTAGAAAGCGTTAGCATCATTCTAGTGGAGGAAAATTTTTACCTAACATTACCCTCTTCAACTTGAATGGAACAACCTCCCTGAAACAGCTATTGAGCCTTACTTTTTAGTTGAGGGTAACAGCACAGAGAAAAAGATATATCCCAAATGGCTTGAATATCTCATCCCCAGCCTTATAAGAGTTAATTATCATGATCAAGTCGAAAACAACAACTATTACCTCATAAGTGGAAAAGGATATCCCAGGATTTTGTATGATGGGCTTGAAAATGCAGTTGATAAAATTTTAGAGATTCCAAAGTACGATTATCTAGTCATTTGTGTTGATGCTGATGAAGAGCCGGTCGAAGAAAGAGTTCAATACATTTATAATGTTATCCGCCAACAAGGAATTGACTTAGGAGAGACTAAGATTGAAATTATTGTACAGAATCGTTGTATAGAGACTTGGCTGCTAGGAAACAAGAAGATGTTTGACTCTAGGCAACCACTAGAGCAACCATTGTCACACTACGTAAACTACTATGACGTCTCTCGGAATAATCCTGAAGAGATGGGAAAGTATGAAATGAGAAACCATGCTGACTTCCATCATGAATACTTAAGAGAAATTTTTAGATCGAAGAATACAACATATAGTAAGAGGTTTCCGAAGGATGCCAAAGAAAAATATTTCTTTGATGAGCTGCAAAAAAGAATACGAGATGAGCCTGAAGACCTTAAAACTTTTCAATCATTTCTAGCGTTCTGTGAGAAGGTGAGAAACATTATGATTCAAAGGGCTGAGGAGTAGCAGTTATCTTAAGGGAATTCTGAGTGAAAAGAGTAGTATACTTAGCACTCCAACATTACTATGTTATTTTTGAAAGAGTAAGTACTTACGTATATTTCATTAGCACCCACATAACTGTTGCCAAAGCAGTAATTAAGTTTTTAGATAGGAAAGTTTGAAGTTAAAGTAAATTGACTCTCTAATACTTTCCGATGGATTTAAAAGTATAGATGGGTACGCTGGAAAAGCAGCCTTACCTTCCTCCACTATGAGTAATCCCGTCGAAACCGCTAGCTTCCTAGAAGATTTAGATCGCATTTCTCAGATCCGTCAGGAAATTGCCTCTCACCTATCCAGCATTGCTGAAACCTTAGAAGAAGCAGAACGAGAAGGACAATCTGCCTCAGGATCATTGCAACTTCAACAGGAAATCGAAGACGTCAGTATTGCCAGCCGCAATCTAAAGCAGGGTGTCTTCCGTCTCATGGTCTTAGGAGATATGAAGCGGGGAAAAAGCACTTTTCTCAACGCTCTCATTGGCGAGAATTTACTACCCAGCGATGTCAACCCCTGTACAGCGCTGCTGACCATCTTGCGATATGGTCCCGATAAAACCGTGACTGTCCACTTCAATGATGGTAAGTCCCCCGAACAAATTGACTTTGCTAGCTTCAAAGACCGCTACACCATTGATCCAGAAGAAGCAAAGCAGCTAGAAGAACAGAAACAGATTGCCTTCCCAGACGTGAGCCATGCCGTTGTTGAGTATCCGCTACCGTTACTGGAAAAAGGCGTCGAGATCGTCGATAGCCCAGGCTTGAACGATACAGAAGCCAGAAATGATCTCTCCTTAGGATTTATTCAGAACTGTCATGCCATTCTCTTTGTCTTGCGTGCTACTCAGCCTTGTACCCTGGCCGAACGCCGCTACCTAGAGAACTACATCAAAGATCGGGGACTGTCCATATTCTTCTTGATTAATGCTTGGGACCAAATTAAGGAAAGTCTAATTGACCCCGATGATCCAGAAGAACTGGAAGATGCCACTCGCAAACTCCATAAAGTATTTCATACCAATCTGGCAGAATACTGTCAGATCGATGGCTATGACCTTTATGAAGAGCGGGTATTTCCCATCTCAGCCTTACAGGCTCTCCGCAAGCGAGTCAAAGATGCTGACGCCAACTTAGATGGCACAGGTTTTCCTGACTTTTTGTCCGCCCTCAATACCTTCCTTACCCAAGAACGGGCGATTGCTGAATTGCGACAAGCCCGCACCCTAGCTCGTCAAGCCCTCAATCGAGTCCAAGATGCCACGTCTCGACGGATTCCCCTCTTAGATCAGAGCGTTCAGGAACTAGAGCAACGCATAGAGTCCGTAGAACCCGAATTTGAAGATTTGAAAGAGATTGGTGAGCAGTTTAGAGAAGATATTTATCGGATGCGAGATCAGCGATCGCGGTCCATTGCCGATTCCTTTCGCACCTATATATTCGATTTAGAAGCCACCTTCGATCAGGACTTCCTCAAATATCAGCCCCCCGATCTAGAACTGCTCGATCTATTTAGCCAAGGCCGTCGGGAAGCCTTTAATGCTGCCTTTCAACAAGCCTTTCAGCAGTATATCAACGATAAGTTTTTTGCCTGGAGTATCCGGGCTGAGCGGGACTTAAAAGATGCCTTCGAAGACCTATCGAAAAGTGCTGAGCAGTACGGCACCTCCTATGCCAAAATCACCGATCGGATCACTGAAAAATTGACGGGGCAGCGTATTCACTCGCGGGGACCGCAGCGCCAGTCGAGTGACAATGTGCCTGGATGGGCAAAATGGGCAATGGGTTTGTTTTCCCTCGCCTCCGGCAATATTGGTGGAGCCGCAATGGCTGTCACAGGGTTCGACTTCCAGAGCATTATGCTCAATTTCTTTACCTCCGCTGGCATTGCTCTGATTGCTTCATCCGTCTTTGGCATTATGTTGGGGCCGATTACCTTTGCCCTAGTGGGATTAGGCATCGGCGCTTTGCAAGCCGATCATGCCCGTAAGCAACTGACAAAGGCCACGAAAGAAGAGTTCGTCAAATGTCTGCCCCAAATTGCCCAAGAGAAATACCAACCCATTTATAACTCGGTCCAAGATTGTTTTGATGCCTACAACCAAGAGGTGATGCAGCGCTTGCAAGAGGATATCCAGTCTCGTAAACAAGAGTTGGATAACCTACTAGAGCAGAAAAATTCCCGCGAGATTGATCGTCAAACGGAAGTGGTTCGTCTAGAGAACTTAGAAAAGTCTGTTTCTACCGACTGTGAGTCAATTGAATCGGCCTACCAAAATTTGCTGTCTGCATGAAGTTTGATGGACTGTCACAGATAATCCCTTCTTATATGCTGGAAGACGTAGAGGCTTTTTCCTTGTGTCCTTGAGAACGGAAATGATGACGTTTATGGAAAATGGCCCAGCTATCTGAGGTTGATAGACAGGCAGGGAGAAAGCTTCTGTACAGCCGACCGTTAAGGTGAAATCAGGTCCAAAACTCGAAGATGTCAAATGCTGAAATGGACATACCAGATAACTACGGCCCATTGATCCAAACTTTGCAGATGGCAGTCGGCGTACTAGAGCTTAAGGAGACGGATGAACTGCGTCGCGAGGTACTAGCGGTCTGCGATCGCAGCACTAAATCCACCCTGCGACTAGCCGTTTTCGGTCCCTTCAATTACGGGAAATCAACCCTGTTGAATGCCCTGTTAGGTGAAAAGGCCCTGCCGATTGATTTAATTCCCACCACTGGGGCAGCGATCACCGTTCGCTATGGTCCGCAACTGCAAACACGCATTTGCTTGACGAGTAGCCAAGAAATCGTCGAACAGGGCACGGATATCCTCAAACAGCACGCCATTTTGGATGATAATCGGCGGATGCGAGAGGATGTGGTGTCTGTGGAGGTGAGCTGCCCCCATCCATTTTTGCAAGCGGGGGTAGAGCTGTTGGATTTACCGGGAACCAATGATCGCGAAGCCCAGGATGCCCTGGCTAAGGAGCAATTGCTGACGGCAGATGTAGTGATTCAGATGCTGGATGGCCGCAAATTAATGACCTTAGGCGAACGAGAACATCTGCGGGACTGGCTGCTGGATCGAGGCATTGAAAGCGTCGTATTTGTGGTTAACTTCTTGAACCTGTTGGAGCCGGATGATCAAAAACAGGTGATGAATCGGATGCGGTTTGTGGCCGAAAGCTTTCGGTCCCAACTCCCACCAGGGATTAGCAATCTCTACCGCGTCGATGCATTACCCGCTTTGAGAGCCCAGCTTAAAGGAGATATGGCCGCTGCCCAAACCACGGGACTGCCGATGTTGGAGACCGCATTGCAAAGTATTGTTCAGACCTATCAAACCGAAGGAATTCCCCAACAATCCCAGCGAGCGATCGCCCTCGCGAAACAACTGCAACTGGCCCTCAAAGAGAAAATTGCCTTTGTCCAATCCCAAGTCCAGTCTGATGTCCAAGATCGGGCTCAGCAGCGCTTAGAGATCAAGCAACGGGCTCAAAAACTGATTATCAAAGGCTTCCGAGAGAATGTTGCTGATACCAAAAACTGGCTCGATCTGCCCACGTTGCTACGGAATCATGAAACAGGAGCCCAGATCGCCCTCCAGCAACAGCGCTTCCCCGCCTGGTTAACGGAAACCTTAAAACCCACGTGGCTAGCGCATCAACGCCAAGTGGTGGGTTGGGTTCATAAAGCCTGTGATTTTTTCAACCAGCCCCGGCCCGCAGAATTATGGTTTGCGTTTCCTAGTGGTCCCGCTGCCCAGTCGCAACCCCAACCGTCTGAATCCTCGAACAAATCGACAGAAGAGGAAATTGCCCCGGTTGCGATCGCAACCGGACTAGGCTGGCTGATGGGTGGCCCCTTGGGCGCTGCTATCTTTGGTGGCACCGGATATGTCGTCAATAAACTGGAGAACATCGCCGTCTCTAAAGCGGACTTGCCCCAGTTTGAACAGAATGAAGAAAGCTATCGGCAGGCCGCCCATTACTATCTCACCCAGTTTCGAGCCGCTGCCTTAACGGCGCTTCAGGAGTATGAACGCACCGCTGAGCAAATCATCTTGACCCCGATTGTGGAAGAGAACGCGGAACCCAAGTCCTATCAAAATCAGCATCAACTCACCCTCCTGCAAAATACCCTGGCTTCGCTAGAAGATGCGATTGAGGCAATATAAAAAGGATTCCTCTTAAAAACACTATGGAAATCCTTATTAGCCTCTGTCTCGGGATTACCCTCAGTGCCGCTAGCGGTTTACGGGTCTTTATTCCGCCGCTGATTATGTGTATGGCGGCTCTGTTTGGGGATCTGCCATTGGCCTCCAATTTACAGTGGATTGGCACCTATCCGACGCTAATTGTATTGTGCACGGCTGTCGTGGTTGAGGTGTTGGCCTATTACATTCCTGGCGTCAATAATCTGCTGGATTTAATCGAGATACCGACTGCGATCGCAGTGGGTTCCGTTCTCACTGCAGCCACCCTAGGGGATCTAAATCCCGTTTTGCAGTGGACCTTAGCTATTCTGGCCGGAGGCAGTGCCGCCGGGATTGTGGAAACAACCACCTCTGTTACCCGCGTCGCAGCCACAACCATGACGGGAGGGCTGGGTAACCCCGTCCTCTCTACCGCCGAAGCAGTGTTATCCGTGCTATTAACGGTATTGGGGCTAGCTATTCCGTTACTGGCGGCTGGGATGGTTTTGTTAGGCATTATCTGGCTGATTCGCAAAACCAAAGCTATCTTGATTCAGCGGCGAAAATGCCGACAGGCAGGCAGATCTAGCTCTATGAAAATGCGTCGTTAAATTATTCTGCACTAAACCCGTGTGAACTGACATTGGTTTGAGCAGGCAGAGTATTCGTATCAACTGCCATAGGTGAGGTCCCATAGTGATACGGAACCAGACAGTGGATATGGTTACATTTTTGGAAACAGAGTGATCTGAACTTAAAAGGACGAAGCAATATTGATAGATAAGAGCGTCCTAAGCGGTACGCACAGCAAATATCGTGTGCTCCCAGAAAGAAGGCCCATCAACGCAATAGGAACTCATGATGATGCAGCATCCCTATCGATCTTTAGCCCAACGCTATATTCAGCCAACTTATTGGTTAGGAACTATTATTCTCTTAATCGCTTTAGCAGCTTGTGAATCCCCTCAAGGCTCTGTCTCTGACAGTACTTCTCCTAATTCCCAAGCTTCTTCTGAGCAGACACAAACCGGAGCGGAAGCGGAAGCACTGCCAGAGTCAAACACAGACGCTCAACAAACGGGTGAAACCTATAACCCGATTCAGGAAAACCCATTTTTAAAAGCTAGTTCTCATCCCCTCTCCACCTTTGGAATTGATGTTGATACCGCCGCCTATAGCAACGTGCGTCGCTTTATTAACCAAGGACAACTTCCCCCTAAAGATGCCATTCGAATAGAGGAGTTGATCAACTACTTCTCCTATGACTATCCTCAACCCAAAGGGGAACAGCCCTTTTCCGTCACCACAGAAGTGGCTGCAGCACCTTGGAATCCTCAACATCGATTGGTGCAAATCGGGCTTCAGGGTCAGCGGTTGTCTACTGAAAACTTACCACCCAGTAATTTGGTCTTTTTGCTGGATGTATCGGGTTCCATGAACGAACCCAACAAGCTGCCGTTGCTGCAAAAGTCTTTGCAACTGATGGTGAATGAACTCAACGCCAATGATCGGGTGGCGATCGTGGTTTATGCGGGTAGCGCTGGACTGGTTTTACCCTCTACCCCCGGTAGTCAGAAAGCCAAAATCTTAGGCGCTATCGATCAACTGGAAGCGGGTGGTTCAACCGCAGGTGGGGAGGGTCTAGAACTAGCCTACAAAGTGGCCCAAGAGCAATTCATCAGTGCTGGCAATAACCGCGTTATTCTGGCCACGGATGGTGACTTTAACGTGGGTCCCTCTAGTGATGCTGAATTGGTGAGCTTGATCGAACAAAAACGGGAACAAGGGGTTTTTCTGACCGTATTGGGCTTTGGCCAAGGGAACCTTAAAGATGCCAAGATGGAGCAGATCGCGAATAAAGGGAACGGCCAATTTGCCTATATTGACAGCCTATTGGAAGCGAAAAAGGCTCTCGTCACAGAGTTAGGCGGCACTCTGGTTGCCATTGCCAAAGATGTCAAGATTCAAGTCGCCTTTAACCCCAAACAGGTGCAGAGCTATCGTTTGATTGGCTATGAAAACCGACTGTTACAGAGTCAGGATTTTAAGGATGATCGTAAAGATGCAGGTGAGTTGGGGGCAGGCCATACCGTCACCGCGTTATACGAAATTATTCCACCCGGTGTGAAGGATGATAGCCCCGCCACTGGGTCCTCGTCAGGAGAGCAGCAGCCCCTTCCCACCTTCAAAGCGAATGAACTCTTGCAGGTTAACTTGCGCTATAAGCAACCTCAGCAAAATGAGTCGCAGTTGCTCACTCAAACGGTTACGGACCAAGGGGCAACCTTTGACAAAGCTTCCACAAACCTGAGATTTTCTGCAGCAGTAGCTGCTTTTGGTATGGTCTTGCGCGAGTCTGCCCACAAGGGCAATGCCACCCTAGCGCAAGTGCAAGCCTGGGCCTCTCAGGCCCAAGGCCCCGATCTAGAGGGGTACCGAGCAGAGTTTCTCCGCCTGGTCGAGAAGAGCAAAAAGCTCTCTTAAGGGGTGTGATAGTCATCCGACTGGCCTTTAGCCATCGCAAGGTAACGACATGTCCATTCTTTCTTCAGAATCACAGCTTCCCGATTTTAGAGAGCAGGGCTATCAGGTGGAAAAACGCCTGGGTCATAATCGGCAGGGGGGGCGGGTTACCTATCTGGCAACGACCATTGCATCCCAGCAGCCTGTGGTGATTAAGCAGTTCCAGTTTGCCCAAACAGGAACACAATGGTCCGACTATAAAGCCCATGAGCGGGAAATTCAGATGCTGAAACAACTGACCCATCCGGCTATCCCCGCCTACTTGGGTGCATTTGAAACCGAGGCTGGCTTTTGCTTAGTCCAAGAGTATAAAGATGCACCCTCTTTGGCGCAACCGCGACCGTTGACAGAAACTGAGATTCAACAGATTGCGATTGCCTTGCTAGAGGTGCTCGTTTATTTACAACAGCAAGTTCCACCGATTTTGCATCGCGATATTAAGCCAGAAAATATTCTGGTCGATCAGAATCTACAGGTTTACCTCGTTGATTTTGGCCTCGCGTGTCTTGAAAGCGAAGAACTGGCGGCCAGCACTACCGTCAAAGGCACCTTGGGCTTTATGCCGCCCGAGCAATTGTTTGGCCGTTCGCTGACGACGGCCTCTGATCTATATGGTCTAGGCACTACCCTCATTTGCTTATTGACCCAAACGCGGTCCACTGCCATTAGCCAGCTCTTAGATGAAAGCTACCGCATCAATTTCAAACCGCTGTTGCCCAACTTGAATCCACGCTTCAGCCACTGGTTAGGGAAAATGGTAGCGCCTAATGTGCAGGATCGCTATGCAGATTCTGCAGAGGCTTTGACTGCCCTCCAGACCCTAGAGGTAAAGCGTCATCCTTTGGCAGTAAGAGTGGGCCAGATTGGCACGCTCGGGAAGGTGGGAGTGGTCGTTTTCGGGTTGCCATCGGTCATTGCAGCCGTTGTTTGGCTGCATTCACAACCTGCTGCTCCCCCTGCCCCCCTTGTGCAGCTACAAACGACAAAATCCTGTCTGGGCTGCAACTTGAGTGGCACAAATTTGAAAGGGGCTGATCTGAGGGGGGTAGATCTGACGGGCGCTAACCTCACGGGTGCTGATCTGAGAAAAGCCGATCTGAGAGGGGCATTTCTAGCTAGAGCGACTTTAAGGTCTGCTCAAATAGAAGGGGCTGTTCTAGCTAGTACAGATCTGAGAGGAGCAACTATGCCTGATGGCTCCATCCATCCCTAGACAATCTTGCAATGCTTTCTCGTTAGGAGGGCAATGATCGCCTCCGCTGAAATCTGCCACGATCTGACGAGCGTTTAGTTTACCAAAGTGTTGTGGCGATGGAGACATATCAGTTGCGTTTACGTGCATAAAAAGATAGCTGGAAGCCTCGCAAGTAAAGCATTTTTGCTACTCTGCATCCCGATATTTTACTCTTTGAGCGAACACCAAGTTCAGAGTAGATATCTGTCAGTACCCACTGCTACTCAAGGATGCGTTTGCATTTTGACCGTAGTGAGCATTGGGCAGATTTATCTAATGGACTTAGGACGCCACGGCCACCTTTACTGAGCACATGAGTATAAATCATCGTAGTTTTAACATCTTTATGGCCCATTAGTTCCTGAACTGTTCGAATGTCATAGCCATCTTCCAGAAGATGCGTCGCAAAACTGTGGCGAAACGTATGACAACTACCATGCTTGTGAATTTCTGCCACTTGTATCGCGCTTTTGACTGCTCGTTGCAATGATCTTTCATGAATATGATGACGACGAACTGTACCTGACCCGGTATCTGTGTAGCGGTGGGGAGCAGGAAACACATATTGCCAACTCCACTGACGATTAATACCAATAAGTCTCCAAGAGTGTAATTTTGATTAGTGACTAAAGTAGGCTAGGAGAGGATTTCACGGATTTGAGAATTACGCTTGCAGACACAGTTTGGTATAAGATTGGGATACTTCCGATTTAGGGCATTGGGGAGAAATACTTCGCCATATCCAAGAGCAACATCCTGCTGATGGGTTATTTTGGCAAACTGAAGTTGATGTTGCAGTGGTTCAATGACAGTCCTAGGCAGCATGGTGTGCCTGTCCTTAAAACCTTTAGCATCTCTGACTATGATTTGACCGTAGTCGAAATCAATATCTTTTACTCGTAACGACAAACATTCCCTCAGTCGTCATCCAGCACCATAGAGCAGGCTGGCCATCAACAAGTGAACGCCACCCATGTTGTCTAGAATCCTCGAGACTTCAGAGCGTGAAAAGACAGTGGGTAACCGTGCGGGCTTGCGAGCACGCTCAATATTATCAATGTAAGGTAAATCAATTGACAGGACGTGCTTATAGAGAAACAGCAAAGCACTTAATGCCACATTCTGAGTTGAAGATGCTACCTGTTTGTCAATGGCCAGGTGAGATAGATAGGCGCGAATCTCGTCAACTCCCATTTCGCGAGGGTGACGTTTCTGATGGAACAGGATAAATGCTCGAATGTAGTAAATGTATGACTTTTCAGTTTTGCGACTAAAATGCCTGAGTCTGGCTGATTGACGAACTTGATCTAACAGACGTGGAGGTTGGTTCTGGGCAGCAGGTGGTATTGCAATTGTCGGAAGCTTGTCGCAATAGAGTCGGAAATAGGGGTGTTATCCGACAAGGTGTCGCTTTTCTATCCAAATCAGGGGTATTAGACGACACTTGATATATAATTCCCTTGTGAGGGCTGTTAGACGACACTTGGCATCTAATACCCTGTATAGGGGAGTTATACGTCAATCTGTCGTATAATCATAGTTCAGTTGGCTATTGCTCAATGATGATCACTAGTTGGGAACCCTGTCAGATAACACGCAACTGAACTATCGCTGCAACGGACATCTACAGTTGATAATTCTTCTGTGGCCAGCGGATCCGAAACGGATGCCGCTGAGCTAACCGTTATGTGGCATACGATACTCCCATGGAATTGCGAATCGCAGCAAAGACGGATGCAGATGCGATCATCGCTTTCGATCACGTCGCGGCATCTGACCCGGCACGTGTCCAGTTTATCCACAACCAGATCAAATCGGGCGCTTGTTACATCGCCGTCATCGACGCAAACGTCGTGGCCTACGCCGTCCTGAACTACAAATTCTACGACAACGGTTGGATCGAAATGCTCTATGTCCATCCGCGATTCCGCCGTCAAGGAATCGGATCTGTGTTGATCCATCACTTGATTAATGAATGCCGCACACCCAAACTGTTCACATCGACGAATCAATCCAACGTCCCGATGCAGCGACTGCTGGCAACGCTGGAATTTGATCGAAGTGGCTTCATCGAAAACCTTGACGAAGGCGATCCGGAATGGGTGTATTTCAAACGCTTGCGCGATAATGTCACATAATAAACGCATGCACCGGAGCCGCCGATCCGGTCGGATTCAAGTGGAACATCAAACGGGGCAGCCCGGTGATGCTGGTCGTTATCCGCTGCGGTTTGCGGAATTGCCTGAGCCGATTCTACTCGCGAACTTGAGCCCAATGCCTAGATCGAAAACAATAATTTGAAACAAACCCCAATGCTGGAGTTTCTGGCTCACGTGGGGCATCACTACGGAGGAGGGCGAAGCATGCAATATCTCGCTTTAGTACCTTACTTTATTATCCTCGCCGGAGTTGGGTTGAGCTATGTCGGTATGCTGCCGGCGATGAAAGGCTGGGTGCTGTCCGCACTGGGTGTTCTATCCGGTCTCGGATTGGCGGTTACCGCAATTTTCGCCGGACGGTCGGATTTATTGTGGGCCGCTGTCTTCGCTGTGTTGCCCTCAATGGTTGCAATACCCATGGTAATCAACGATCTGCGCTACCCGCGAATCAATGATGTGGCGACGAACGTCGAGGACCCTCCGGCATTCGTTGCAGCGCTTCAGGCTGCTCCAAATACGGGGCGCGACATGTCATTTTCTGAGAAGAACGGGCCAACTATACGTGAGGCCTATCCGAACGTCCGGCCCCTCATTTTGGATGAGCCATTGGAACAGGCCTTCCAACGCATCGAAACCCTCACGAGAATTCAACCTGGCTGGGTAATCACTCGCCGTGACGCGAACGCATTTACTTTGGAAGGTGAAGCCACGACCTCATTTTTCCGGTTCATCGACGATTTCATCATCCACGTTTCGGAGTACGAAGGAAAGGCTTGGATCAACATGCGATCGAAATCGCGCGACGGACTGGTTGATGCGGGCGCAAACGCAAGTCGTATTCAGACGTTTTTTAAACAACTTGACAACTCCAAGGCGAACGTACCACATGTCGATGGCTAAGGAAAGAACAATGCTTGAGGACGCTAGACAACAGATCACGTCACTTCCACGCCCCGTCCAGAACTGGATGCTGTGGTTGAACGTAGTTTTCCTGACTGGTTTGTTGTTCGTTTCCAATCACGAGGGCGTCCGCTGGGTGATCGCAGCATACGTGGTGTGTTTCCCAGTCGCGGTCCCATTCTATATCTACACCAGAGATATCGCGATGTCGGGCGTGCCTCACATTTTGTTTTGGACTCCGCTCTTGATCTACCTTCCAGTTAAGGCGGCTGAAGACCCCAACTTCAGCCTCTTGAGCTTATATGGAGTTTGGACAGTTCTGCTTTTACTCAGCATTGCGATTTCTGTGGCGTTTGACGTAAGGGCAGTCTTGAAACACTTCTCATTCAACGCCTGACGTGGTGCGAGGAAGCCTGCTCCGATACAATGCTCGAACACTTGCTGCAGGCTACACATTCGGTCTATTGCTAAGCAATTCCAATCGAAATGATGCGGATAACCATCGCATGCACCGGAGGACGGATGGTAGGTTTGTTGGTGTGCTTGCAAGTCTTTCGCCCGTCCCCGGTGATGCGTACCGTTAGCAGGCTATTCGCCAGCACAATGAGGAGAATTGAGATATGGACAAGAAGAAAGCGCTTGTCGTCGGTGGCTATGGCACTGTTGGAAGCATCATATCCGAAATCTTGGCAAAAGATGAACGGATCATGCCAGTTATCGCCGGGCGAAATGAATCAAGAGCTAAGGAATTGGCTCACAAACTACAAGTCGAATGGCGAACGATTGATATCTGTGATGCAAAGTCAATTTCATCGGCTCTACCCAATATTGGCGTGATCATTAATTGCTTTAGTGGGCCCTTTACTCATGCGCCTTTGCTCTTACCGGAGTTGTCCGCCAAGTCAGGGATTCACTATATGGATGTTTCTGGAAGTTATGAATACACAGAGCGTTTTCTCAAGCTCAATGAATTGGCCCTAAAGAACAATATGACATTAATCACTGCTCTTGGCACCAATCCCGGCATTCCCGGCATTGCTTTGATGAGCGCCAAAGATGATTTCGAGATGCTGGAATCGGGAAGAATCGTGTTTGTGTTCGGCACGAGGCTGGATGGGATTTCTGCATCTTCTCTCAAGGAATTGAAGCATATGTTTGATGTCAAGCCGTTGATTTGGAAAAAGCCTCGATGGATAAAACCGAACGCGTCGAGTCGTAAGGAGTATGTAGGGAAGCCCTTCGAGAGAGAGGTTTATTTGGGCGTTTCCGTGACGCGTGATTTACTGACCATTCCTGAGTTGGTCGATGTGGATGAGCTATCGTTTTGGTCCGGTTCCCAGAGTACTGGCCAGGGGCTGGTGATGATTGCTGGGCTGAAATTGGGTCTCACACGGAGTGATCGGGGAGCGCAGCTATTTCTGAATATGCTGAAGCAAATGGGGAAGACCAAGCAGTCTATTCCGGGCGCTTTGATAAAGGTAGAGGTCACCGGCATGAAACAAGGCATCAGGCAGAAGCGAACCATGGAGATGTACTGTGATGAGAATTACGCCACGGCGTTGGCTCCGGCCATTGCCTGTCAGCAAATTGTCGAAAAGAAGATAACACGTCGCGGTGCGTTTGTACCGCCGGAAATTGTTCCTGCGACAGATTTTATGGATCGGCTTGGAAAATTCGCGATTCATTCTTCTGTTGCTACAGAAGAATGTTGAGAAGAGAGCCTGCTAACGCTGGGTTGCAGCCGACGTTGCTCCGCTGCGCTCCGCAACGCGGCCGAACCCGTCCGTTAGACGTGTGACACGGGAACCAAACTGTCGCCGCCTGATGAAAGCCTGGTTATTGCAGAGGGAAAATTCTAGTCGTCAATGAACTGATGCCATGAACTGGCCTATATACGAGAGTTGATAGTTTTCGGTCAACAAAGCTGAAACGACATTTCGATACCGCCGTAATCGCACCAGAGCAGAGTCGCCTCTCGGAACATATCGAAAGTGCCCGTTTACTTTAGAGTGAATGGGGTGTTTAAGCATGCATAAAGATTAGAGTGTCCCCGAATCAGGGAAGCAATAATGAACTCAGCATTGAGGGAGTCTCAAGAATGTGGGAGCGATTCAAGCAGTGGCCGCCAAAGATAAAGATCAACAAGTGGTGGGTGATAGGAGCGATCGCCACTCCAGTCTTTCTCTGGATGGTGTGGTGGCTTTGGTTACTCCCTGATAGCAGACTTCAGCCAGATTACGGTCGCCTATCCCACAACGAAA
This sequence comes from Acaryochloris sp. IP29b_bin.176, assembly GCA_028285315.1. GTDB lineage: Bacteria > Cyanobacteriota > Cyanobacteriia > Thermosynechococcales > Thermosynechococcaceae > Acaryochloris. The sequence continues at coordinate 11,622 of JANQPU010000059.1, read as the reverse complement.
GAGCAACCCTTGCTCACCAACATCGTAAAACCCTCATCAGTGGTATTGGGACGATTGCAGCGGTTGTCGGTGGAGTCTTCTTGTTGCTCAATTTCCGCATTGCCACAAGAAATGCAGAGACCGCCGACCTCAGCGGTACCGACTTCTACGGTGCCGACCTCAACGGTGCTGACTTCTGCGGTGCCAACCTCAGCGGTGCCAACCTCAGTGAGGCCAACCTCAATGGGGCTAGCCTCAATGGGGCTAACCTCAGCGGTGCGAGGCTCAGGTATGCCAACCTCAGCGGTGTCGACCTTAGATATGCTAACCTTAGCGGTGCTGACCTCAGATATGCCAATCTCAGCGGTGCCGACCTCAACTGTACCCTATTGAGCGATGCCAGCCTGAGCGATGCCAATCTCAGCGATGCCTTGCTATTTTTTATCAACTCACGAGAAGTTCTAAATCTTGAACCATTTCAACTAGAGGCGAAACCTTCGCCTTTCTTATATAATGTTGCCCTGCCTGCTTATTCCCACCAACCAGCTGTGAATCCCAATCGCGACTGCGATCGCATTCCTCAACTATTGAGCACCCGCTATGATATTTTACTCGAAGAGGCTCAAGAGATAGTCGATGAAGCTCGACAACATCAATGGGACTAGCCAATTCGGAAATATCATAGCGGGTGGGCCATTGCTCTACTGCTTCATGCATCATCACGTCTAAGATGATGCCTAACAATCCCAATGCACCGAAACAAGGTGAAGCAATCAGTAATTTGCAAAGCGTTATTGTGTCCGAGTTCAACTGCTTCGTTCAGTTGGTTAAAGTGTAGGTTGAAGATTGTTCGGTGAGAAGTGCTCACTAGCCATTCTGCTCAGAATCATTCATCCCCGATTCAGAGGTGCTGATGAGGCAAAATAGGCTCGTCGTTGCTGCGATGGAAGAGATGCAAAATGCCCAAAACCAGGATTGGCAATATTGAGATGTACTACGAGGTTCATGGCAGCGGTGAACCTTTAGTTTTGGTTCACGGCTTGAGCATGGATAGCAGCACATGGTTCAATCAAGTTCCTCTTCTCTCACAGAAATATCAAGTCGTCGTGTTTGATAATCGCGGTGTTGGACAGACGGATGCTCCTCATGAAGAATCCTCAACCGACATGATGGCGGATGATACAGTTGCCTTGTTAAAGTTTTTGAATGTGGATAACGCTCATATTTTGGGCGTTTCAATGGGTGGCATGATTGCCCAGATCATGGCGCTGAAATATCCAGAGTTAGTGAAAAGTCTGCTACTCAACACAACCGCCGCTCAACTTCCCGCCAAAGCCAAACATATCGTTCAGAACTGGCTGAGGATGCTTAACGAAAATGTATCTTTAGAAACCCGCATAAGAGAAGGCTTTTTGTGGGTTTACACAGACCAATTTTTTGCACATGACAAAACAGTGACGGCTGCAGCTCATCTTGCGATCAATCATCCTCATCCGCTATCTACGCATGGTTTTACCGGACAAGTTGCTGCGTTAATGAAGCATGACACGCGATCGCAAATCAGCCAAATCTCAGTTCCGACTCTGGTTTTGAGTGGTGGAGATGATATCTTTATCCCGATAGAGTTTTCAGAAGAACTTGCTGGCAAGATTCCAAAAGCTGAGTTAGTAGTATTAGAGCGTGGCGGACATAACTGTTGGCTGGAATTTCCTGAGCTATTTAATCAAGCTGTAATGCAGTTTTTAGACAGGGTGACATCGATGTGAGTAGCGAAAGGGATACCGTTGTCCTAGCAGTCGAACAATCGCGCTGTACCGGAACGTAAAAACAGGGGCAGTTAGATGCAAAGGTTATCTGTGTCCGGTGATCGCGACCCTTAAGTCCAGAATATTGAGGTTTGCTTAAAAAACAAACTGTCATTTTGCTTGATTCGCTGTAAGCAATAAGCAGAAAGGCATTTAGATGGATCTAGAAAGAACTTGTGAGAAATCCAGACATACCCCATTTATGCTCCGAAGAAAAAGGTTCAGCCCGAGGCTCTTTACAGGTGATTTCATAAAGTGGTACGCCAGTAATAAGCGTAAATATTACCCGTAAAAAAGGAAGGGTATTATGACTGCAAATGAACCGATGTCACTCAACTTGCTTTTCCCTGCTTTGCTAGCAGCGATAGTTTTGATCATTTTTCTGCTGCGACGCACAATTCTGGCCGAAATGGCTGAAAAACAGGTCTTGAATGAGGCCAAAAGCAAAATTTCGTCCCTGACCACTCAGCAAGAGGAATGGTTAGAGACAATCCAAAAGACCCAAGAAAAGCTGGTCATGATGTTTTTGGCTTTGGAAGAGACAAAGAAAGAAGCAGGACTATTGCCACCCTCTGATGGGAGTTCATCCACCCCAGTAAAAGCTCAATTGTGGGACTCCTCTACCGAAAAACTCATTAAAAATACTTAAAACGGTATTGGCAATGCTTTCTGGTTATTCTAGAGACCCTCTTGTCAATAAATGACGATTGGCTGTTGCTGAGCGCTTAATGTTTGACCTTGAATAGATGCAGCTTGTCCGATAATTGAACTCTGCTCATATCCAATTTTCTTTAACTCTTCTAGACATCTTTCCGAGCATTCTTTTGGGAGAGCTGCTAACAATCCGCCTGAGGTTTGGGGGTCAAATAGGATCGGCCATAGGGGGTGTGTCTGGACTTGAGATTGATTTTCGACCCCATTCCCAGCTTTTAAGTTTTGGGGGTATAAGGAGCTGTGAATATTCTGGCTGAGAATTTTGGGTACCCCTGCCATGAATGGCACTGAAGCCAGGTCTAATTGGACTTGGATGGGGGCAGATCGCAACATTTCTGATAGGTGTCCCATCAGCCCAAACCCAGTGATATCCGTGCAGGCCGTGGCTTGATGTGCCAAAAAACATTGGGCTGCTGCTTGATTGGATTGCAACATACTCTGAAGGGCAGCATCAATCCAAACGTCGCGTGCCTTTTGGCGCATCGCCGCTGCAAAGATCAGTCCTGTACCTAAAGGCTTGGTTAGGATCAGCACTTGATCGGGTTGAATACCTTGTTTCGATAGAATGCGATCGCGCTTCACCAACCCATTACAGGCCAAACCAAACGCTAGCTCAGCTCCTTCTGTAGTGTGCCCCCCCACCAGCTCAGCTCCTGCTTGCTGCAAGACTTTGGTAGCCCCAGCCAAGAGGTGATACAGGGTTTCCGCCAGCACTGCATCCACACCATAGGGCAGCGTCGCCATTGCCAATGCCGATTGCGGCGTCGCCCCCATCGCAAATAGATCGCTAAGGCTATGGTGGGCCGCGATTTGTCCGAAAATAAATGGGTCATTGATCAGGCTGCGAAAGTAGTCGAGGGTATGGACCATCACCTGATTGGGAGGCACTTCGACCACAGCAGCATCATCGGCACCTCCTAATCCCACCAGAATATCTTTGCGAGTGGAAGGATAGGCTTGGCGGAGACGAGATAGAGCCATCTCTAGAACGGTACTACCCACCTTAGACCCACAGCCTGCACATTGCATTAGGGGTGAAGGTTCTGAAGATGGCTTAACGTCAGTCCCCATTGCGGGCAACTCACGGAATTGATCCATAAACTTGCGATCGATGGCATCTTTCCAGCGCCATAACCAAGCCGATTCATACCCCAGGGGTAATGCCCCCCAAGACATAATGGCTTTGCGATCGCCCGTGCTAATTAGACTCAAAAATCTCGATTGGGGCTTGTAGACTTGCAGCGATTTCCCCCGTAAAAACTGCCGTAGATTCTCCGCTAAAGGCTTACCTTGACGGACGGCAAACACCCCAGCCTTCGGACGAGGAGACGCCACCATTGCGGCAATATCCCCCGCAGCAAAAATGTGGGAATGGGACACCGACTGCAAGGTAGGACGCACCTGAATAAACCCTCGCTCATCGGTTGCAAGACCCGATTGTCGCGGCCAAGTCGGTGCAGCAGCCCGTGTTACCCAAAAAATGGTGTCGCACTCTATCTGCAACCCAGACTCACAGGAGATTTTGCCTTTTTGTACCTGCAATACCGTCTCTTTTAGGTGCAAATGAATTCCTTTCTCGGTGAGGATGTGTTGAAAGCGATCGCGAATCCGCGCATTATGCCCCGTCATCACCCGCGCCCCCCGATGGAACAGATGCAGAGTCAAATTCGACCAAGGCTGACCCGCCGTCTGTAGAACTTGTTGCAACTGATGCTGGATCGTCAGCACCAATTCAACCCCACCGGCACCGCCCCCTACTACACCAATGCTGATCGGCTGATCGGGATGTTGCGTCACCCGCTTAATCACCCGTTGCCACTGCTGCAAAAAAAATCGCCAGGGTTTGACGGGAACACTGTAATCCAAAATGCCGGGAACCTTTGGTAGTTCCGGTGTACTGCCAATATCAATGGACAAGACATCAAATCTGGCCGGAGGGCGATCCGCACAAAGCACCCGATTCTGGTCTAAGTCGAGACCGATGGCCTGATCGACATAGAGTTGGGCTTGGGCAGCGGTCGCCAATCGTCGTAAATCGATATGGCATTCTTCGTAGGTGTAGTGACCCGCCACATGTCCCGGCAACATTCCTGAATAGGGGGTATTGGACTGTTCACTGATCAAAGTGATGCGGACACCAGGCAAGGGACGCATAGCAAAGTTGCGCAGGGCAATGGCATGACTATGTCCTCCCCCAATCAACACCAACTCTTTTTCAATAGGTTGTTGATTCTCCACAAACACTCTGACCCCGGAATCGCTGTGTTGATGGTACTGTCTCTAATCTCAACTTGTCTGAGAATGGCCTAAAAATACATTCATTTCACTAAAACAGCAGTACTCAACCGTTTTCAGTAAATTTTCTCATGGCAGAAAGAGAATGAATGCAGACAATGGTAGATATCCCTAAAAAATTTTGTACCATCGGCCCCTTGCTGTCCTTATAGGCCCAAAAGACAAAATTTTTTGCCATATTTAGACTGAGACCAGGATGAATTCGCACAGAATAACCACTCACCCATCATTGTTCTCTCTAGGAACAGAGGTCGCCACACTAGATATATCACAACCTGCGATCAGTGATGTGGGAATAGCCATCCTTGCAGTCAGTGGACATTTTCAACAAGTCAACCCCACCTTCAGTGAAATCACCAACATCCCCCTCAAGCAATTGATTGGCTGCCACTATCAAGACATTCCTCAGCTAGATCATTTCAGAGAGTTTAGTACCCAATTACAGAAGTTACTGCAAGGCGAGTTGGAAGTTTTTCATTTTGAAGCCCTACATCGAAATGCCAAGGATCAAGAGCTACCGTGCCTATACACAGTAATGTCCATGCATGGGAACAGCCCTGAAGAAAATAGTCTATGCCTTCAGCTTCAATACATCCATCCTGATCAGGATTTACAAAAGGCGACTCTGTATCTGAGAGCCTTAGCCGCAGAAACCGCTAACGATGGCATCATCATTGCAGACGCCACTGTTTATGGATTTCCCATCATCTTTGCCAGCCCTAGTTTCTATCAGTTCACGGGATATACCCCTGATGAAGTAATTGGCAATAGCTGCCGCCTTCTGCAAGGGCCCAAAACTGATCCCAAGACCGTTGACGACATTCGCCAAGCCTTGAAAAATTATCAGGCTTTTGAAGGGGAAATTCTTAACTACCGTAAAACAGGTGAGCCGTTCTGGAATTTGTTGCGCATCAAACCGCTGACCAATGCCCAAGGTGAGGTGCATTTTTTGGTTGGGATTCAAACAGATATCACCCAACAGAAGCAAACAGAAGAACGGCTTCGCCAGTACGAAACCATATTCAATTCTGCTAGCAGTCATATGGCGCTTGTGGACACAAACTATAGATATCTGGCTGCCAACCCTCAATATACCGAGACGTTCCATAAATCGACAACAGGCATTGTTGGTCAACACATTGCAGTTATTCATGGCCAGCATTTCTTCCAAAACATCATTAAACCTGATCTAGATCGTTGTTTTGTTGGCAAAAAAGTTCGCCAACAGCACTGGTTTCCCTCTCTAGATGAAACCAGCTATTTCGACATCGAATATGTTCCCTTTCGAAATCAACAAGGGCAGATTATCGGTGCCGCAATATCCTCTCGTGATATCACGGTCCTCAAAGATACAGAAGAAGCCCTGCGTGAAAGCCAACAGCGGTTTCATGACTTTGCTGCCATTGGTGCAGACCTATTTTGGGAAACGGATGCAAACTTGCGGTTCACGTACCTATCAGAGCAACATTGCTCTTTGACGGGGTCACCCATCGAAGCATGGATCGGGAAATCTTGCTTAGACTTCTATGCTGTATTCAAGCCAACCGCCTGGGTTCAACTGACCCAAACGCTGGATGCGCTGGAGCCCTTCGATATTGAAATAGAATGCCAGCACCTTGATGGGACTGTCCGAATTGTCAGAAGTATTGGCCGACCAGTCTTTAGCCCTCAAGGTGTCTTCTGTGGATACCGAGGGATTGGCAGGGATATTACCGAGGCACATTCATTATCACAACAGTTAAAGCATCAGGCCACTCATGATTCCCTCACAGGGCTGATGAATCGTCGGGAATTTGAGCATCAGCTCAGCCAGATGATGAGGAGACTTAAGTCTAGCCAGATCCACCATGCTCTTTGTTTTCTGGACTTAGATCAGTTCAAGATTGTCAATGATACCGTGGGGCATCTGGCAGGAGACGCTCTCTTAAGACAGGTTGCCGATTTGTTACAAACCCATATTCGCCAAACCGATATTCTCAGCCGTTTGGGTGGAGATGAATTTGGCCTACTGCTAAAGAACTGCTCCTTAGACAAAGCTCGAATCATCACGGAAACGCTGATCGCTGAACTCTCCCAATTCCGATTTGTCTGGGAAGGGCAACTATTCAAAGTTGGCGTCAGTATTGGGGTGGTCCCGATTACTGCCAACACTGACAATCTGACACAGCTATTCGCCAAAGCAGATGTCGCTTGTTACTCTGCCAAAGACATGGGTCGCAATCGCGTGCATTTATACCATGCTCAGGTTGAAGGTGTGACGGAACAACACAGTGAGTTGATGCGGGTAGCGACCATTCGTAAAGCTTTAGAAGAGAACCGATTTCGCCTCTACTACCAGCCCATTGTCCCCCTAGATCCAGAGGCTGATGTCCCCACCTGTTACGAAATTTTGCTCCGTTTACAAGATCCACTCGGTAAAGTTCTTTCGCCAGGCAGTTTTCTTCCGGCAGCTGAACGATATGGGTTGATGTTAGACATTGATAAATGGGTGATCGAAAATGTGCTGGTCAAGCATGGCCATTATTTTCAGAATCAGCCGAATACCCACATTTCCATTAATTTATCCGGCAGTTCCCTCAACGATGATGCCTTGCTAGAGTTTGTCCAAAAGCAACTGGATCAAACTCAGCTTGACCCCCACAAAATTTGCTTTGAAATCACTGAAACAGTAGCGATTAGCAACTTTAAGCAAGCCATTCAATTTATCGAAAAGATGAAGGAGTTCGGCTGCCAATTTGCATTAGATGATTTTGGTAGTGGATTCTCGTCATTTGCATATCTCAAGCGCTTTCCCATAGATTATTTAAAGATTGATGGCAGCTTGGTGAGAGATATGGTTACAGACACAACACATGAGGCCATGGTATCAGCCATTCATCAGATTTGCCGAGCAATGCAGATCAAGACCATCGCTGAGTTCGTAGAAAATGGGGAGACCATTGTTGCCCTTGAACAGATCGGGGTTGACTATCTGCAAGGCTATGCCCTGGGCAAACCCCAACCATTGCCAACTCAGTAGGCTCCTCTCTCCAGGAATTGCGCATCAAAAGACCGTCTTGTTTTTAGAATTTCATGTTTTCAACAATAGCCTCTGTTGCACTGCCAGCTCTCTCTACTCAGCCTAGTGGTCCAAGCCTTAGAACATAGGAAAGCCCACTACAGTGCAATGCGGCATATTCTAAAATTTTTGCACCATGGTATCAGAACATACAGTTTAAGGATATCAAGTTGCCAGTAAGATACCTTCAAGCTTTTGAGCATCTGTGGGGCGGCCGTGCGATTTGATACCTATGACCCTGAACATTTTTATGATGAACTTTTCCAAAATCAACAAACTCCCCGCCCTCAAGGACAAGTTCTGATAGATAAAATACATAGTTTGCCTGAAGGGGAACTTTTACAACGCCAACGGGCTGCTCAAGAGGCATTAAGCAAGTTAGGGGCAACGTTCAATGTGTATGGTGAGACCGAAGGAACAGAGCGAATTTTCCCTTTTGACGTCATTCCAAGAGTCATTTCTGCGCAAGATTGGCAGTTTTTAGAGCAGGGTCTCAAACAGCGCATTCATGCCCTCAATTTATTTATTGATGATACTTACAATGCCCAGAATATTCTTAAGGACAAGATCATTCCCGAAGAGCTGATCCTATCTGCAACAGGATATTTATCCCCTTGCATCGGGCTAAAACCGGCTAAGGGAGTCTGGTGCCACATCACAGGTACGGACTTGGTGCGCGATCGCGATGGGCAATGGTATGTACTAGAAGATAACTTACGCTGCCCATCTGGAATTTCCTATGTTCTTGAAAATCGGCAGGTCATGAAAAGTACCTTCCCTCAGATCTTTAAAGAAATTCCAATTCAGCCAGTCGACGAATATCCGAGCCACTTATTAGCCACCTTAATGAATTTGGCTCCCAACACGATTAGTAGCCCAACCGTCGTGGTTCTCACCCCTGGTATTTATAATTCGGCTTACTTTGAGCATTCCTATCTTGCTCAGCAAATGGGGATTGAGTTAGTAGAAGGGCGCGATCTTGTCGTGGTAGATGGCTATCTGCAAATGCAGACCACCAAAGGTTTACAGCAGGTAGATGTCATTTATCGCCGCCTAGATGATGATTTTATGGACCCCACTGTCTTTCGGCCTGAGTCTCAGCTAGGCATTCCTGGGTTGATGGAGGTGTATCGGGCCGGACGAGTTGCGATCGCAAATGCCCTAGGCACAGGTATTGCTGACGATAAAGTCATCTATGCCTACGTCCCCGACATGATCAAATACTATTTAGATGAAGATCCAATTTTGGCTAACGTCCCCACCTACTTATGCTGGGAAGACCAACAGCTTCAGCATGTGCTAGCCAACTTAGATCAACTCGTCGTCAAATCTGCTAACGAGTCGGGCGGATATGGCATGTTAGTCGGCCCCCAATCCACCGAGGCCGAACGCCAAAAGTTTGCCCAACGCATTCGCGCGAATCCCCGCAACTACATTGCTCAACCCACCCTTTGTCTCTCCCGAGTCCCTACAATATTGGGGGAGGAATTTTCAGGGTGCCATGTTGATTTACGCCCCTATATCCTCTACGGTCAGGATATTTATGTCCATCCAGGAGGATTGACACGAGTGGCCTTAAAGAAAGGCTCCTTAGTGGTTAATTCATCTCAAGGTGGAGGGAGTAAAGATACATGGGTGTTGTGCCAGGAATAAAATGCTGAGTCGTGTTGCGGATTCTATCTATTGGCTCAATCGCTACATTGAGCGAGCCGAAAATGTCGCCCGATTTCTAGAGGTCAATCTCAACTTAATTTTGGATCTGCCCACCCGTGTGCAGCAGCAGTGGCAACCATTAGTGGCGACCACCGGAGATAAGGATTTCTTCGAGCAGCACTATGGGGAAGCTACCGCTGAGAATGTCATCAAGTTTCTCACCTTTGATCAAAAATATCCCAATTCATTAATTTCTTGCTTACAAAAAGCCAGGGAAAATGCTCGATCGGTGCGAGAAGTGATCTCCACTGAAATGTGGCAGCACGTCAATGCCTTTTATTTACTTGTTGCCAACACTGCAGAAGATTTAGCCTTAGCCGATCTGAATCAATTTTTAGAAGAAGTGAGGCAAGCAAGTCACCTGTTTGCAGGGATTATGGATGCCACCATTTCTCATAATGAGGGCTGGCATTTTGGTCAAATGGGTCGGCTGTTAGAGCGAGCTGACAAAACCTCCCGTATTCTTGATGTCAAGTATTTCATGCTGCTGCCTTCAATAGAAGATGTGGGGACACCCATTGATGAATTGGGTTGGATCGCTCTCTTAAAATCCACCAGTGCCTATGAAATGTATCGCAAACGGAGTCAGCGTCACTTGATTACTCCAGCGGAGGTAGCAGATTTTTTAATTTTAGACCCAGAGTTTCCCCGGTCTATCCGGTTTTGCCTAATCCAGGTGGAACGTTCTCTGCATCTGATCTCTGGGAGCCCAATTGGAACCTGGCACAATCCAGCAGAGCGATCTATTGGTCGTCTGCGTTCAGAATTAGAGTATTTGACCGTTGAAGACATCATTGAGGATGGGATGCATCAGTTTCTAGATCGCTTGCAACATCAAATGAATCAAGTCGATCAGGAAATCTTCAAAACCTTTTTGGACCGTCGTCCTGTCCAACCATATTTTCAAACTCAATCGCAGTCCTAATTCTTGTGCATTTCAATATTGTTCATGCCACCACTTATACCTATCCTCAGGCCGTAAAACTTAGTCCGCATCTATTGAGGCTTCGTCCTCGCAGTACAGAAGAGCAGCAGGTCTGTGATTTTGCTCTGAAGGTTAACCCTGAACCAGTTGGTTTAACCCACCAGCTAGATGCAGAGGGCAATAGTGTCGCGCACTGCTGGTGGCCTGAGACACCGTTGACCACCCTACAAGTCACTGCAATGTCCCAAGTAGTGACGACCTGCACGAATCCCTTTAATTATTTACTGGAATCCTGGGCAACCCACTTTCCCATTGACTACCCCAGCTCCCTCCAGGCCATCTTGTGTCCTTACCTCTACTCAGATCTAGATTCTGTGGCCACTCAGCTTGCCCAAGACATTGCGATCGCAGTAGAAAGTAGCGTGATTGACTTCCTGACTCAACTCAATTTACAGATTAATCAAACCTGCCAATATCAAACCCGAGAAACGGGGCAACCGCAACCTCCTTGGATGACTTGGGAACGAAAACAGGGAAGCTGCCGGGACTTTGTGTGGCTCTTTATGGCAGCTTGCCGAGGTATGGGGTTAGCGACCCGCTTTGTCAGCGGTTATGAGGCTGGCGATCCGAGTCAGGAGCAAACCCTCCATGCCTGGGCTGAAGTTTATTTACCTGGAGCAGGTTGGCGAGGGTACGATCCCACAATGGGGTTAGTGGTTTGTGATCGCCATGTTTCCGTAGTAGCAAGTGCTTGGCCTCAGTACACACAACCGATCTCAGGCAGTCTTCGGAGTGGAATCAGTAGCCCTATTCCCACTTATCAAGTCTCTGTCCAAAGCCAAGGGGCCAGTGAACTGGCTCCAATTGGGGCAGAAGATGAGCACTTCTTGCCGTAATCTGCTTACACAAACAAGTTCTTTGTTTATCACTTTCATCTGTAAGGATGATGGGCAAACTGGTCATACTGGATAACAACGAGCCAGTGCTCAAAACTTTGGGAGATTTGTATACATGAGAAATAAAGGAACTTCCTTTATACCAATTCAGCATATGTGTGACCTGTATTATGGGGATTGATAGTTGATGCTTGTTAATCCCTTATGCCCAGACCCTTACGCATCGAAATCAGTGAA
>JANQPU010000058.1 GCA_028285315.1 Acaryochloris sp. IP29b_bin.176 | reverse complement strand
AGTCTCGTAACATCTGACTTCATCGATTAACTTAGAAAGCGTTAGCATCATTCTAGTGGAGGGAAATTTTTACCTGACATTACCCTCTTCAACTTGAATGGAACAACCTCCCTGAAACAGCTATTGAGCCAATAATATTTCTTTAATTCATGATGTGATCAATGGCATCTTGTAAGGTCTTAGGGGGCTTGCGCAGGATGCGGCCATTCTCAGAGTTTACGGGTACAAGTGTAACGTGTCCTAACAAACAGGGTTTTTCGTCATTGATGCAGAAAATATCTTGATCCCAATGGAGTCTGACCTTTTCACGTTTACTGATTCGGGATTTGACAATGACCTCTTCACCCATTGGGATGGCTTTTTGATATCGGAGCGATACGTCAATGACGGGTAAGTCGCATCCCATTTGAACTAATGCTGCATATTCCAGACCCACTGAGCGAAAAGTATCAATACGAGCAGCTTCCATCCACTCTAGGTAGGAGCCATGCCATACAATGCCTGCATAATCAGTATGACGAGGCTGAACGCGCACGGAATAGTCAAACCATCGATTGGAGAGTTGAGGAGAAGCATGCATGGGGTGATGTGGGGGAATAACGGCTAGCCCCACCTAAGATACATCAGTCCTGAATCGGCACAGCATCAACATCAACAGTTTTCTGGCTATCAGACGCATTACTTTCAGGTTGTGTGGTCACTTGACGCTGTTTATATCCCTCAATCAATATTTGAGAGAGTTCTGAGATGAACAGGGTTAACAGAGCGAGATCATCGATTTGGCCCACGATCGGAAATAGATCGGGTGAAAGATCAAAGGGACTCAATAGATAAGCTAAGGTACCGACAATCATCCATCCCCGGTACTTAGGATTACGGAGGCTGTTTCGATACCAGTTATAGATGGCTTTGATGGAAAAATTCATTGACTTGGATCTCCTTTGCTCCTCTATCTTGTCAGAAATATGGCAACTGATCTGGTGTGGATTCCCGCCAAGGAACTGTCTATGCCTTATTGGGCGAAATCAGCTTAAGATTATTCGTTAATTCAATGATACTTGTCCTTGTTCTCTAAACAGCGCAATAGCAGTTGATTGATTGCTAACTAGATTTATTTCACAAATGAATAAGCCATGCTATATCTTATACTTCATGATGAGGTGGAAACGTACAGAAAACGTCGTACATTATTGATCTCATCGTAGGATTGGGCAGAGGAAATATCGTGAATATTATCGAGCTATTTGAGAAGGGCGGGCCAACAATATGGCCACTACTCGGACTCTCCATATTGGCGATTGGCACAGTTTTTGAACGGCTGTGGTTCTGGAGCAATCTTCTCAAAGGAGAACGAAAAACAGCGAAGCAAATTATTGATGCTGCCCGCCGAGATTGGGACGAAGCCACTCACCTGGCCCGACAGTATAGCAATCAACCGATTGGCCGATTTCTATTTACTCCCCTACGATTAGCGAATCAAGAACCGGAAATTTTTCGATTAGCGTTGGAAGCGTCTGCTGATGAAGAACTGACAGCCATGAAAAAAGGTAGCAAAGTCCTAGAAGCTGTGATTGCCTTATCTCCTCTGTTAGGGCTATTTGGAACCATTTTAGGTTTGCAGAATTCCTTAGGTAAATTAGACTTTGAAGAGTTTGGCCAAATCGTCGGCAATCCTGCATTAGGAATTGATCAAGCGTTAACTAGTACATTAGTGGGACTGGCAATTGCGATTATTTCCTTGACGTTTTATCGTCTGTTCCAAGGATTGGTATTTAATCAGGCGCGCATTTTTCGACGGACGGGCAATGAACTGGAGTTGGTCTATCGACAGTTTTGGTTGCAACCCACTGAATCCCGGCCTGCCCTTACCCCTCAAAGTGACCTACCCCATCCCCAAGAATATTGATTTGCCCATTGACTGCCAGTTTGAATCCTTATGAAAACTTTTTTGGACAATGAAGATGCGGATATTCAAGTTGAGCTGATTCCACTGTTGGACGTTGTTTTTTGTCTCCTGGCGGTGTTTATTTTAGGCACCGTTGGTTTAAGTAGACCGGAAGGAATCAACCTTAACTTACCCGTAGCAGAAACGGGCACGCCGCAATTTAGCAGTAAGTTTAGGGTGCAGGTAGGCATTTTAGGAGAGCTATTGGCAAATAATCAGCCTGTCAATCAAACTCAACTGAAGCAGTTGGTCAGCCGATATCTCCAAACTAATCCTCAAGGAGTAGTGATCTTGAAGGCTGATGGTGGTGCTACCTACGATCAGGTAATTACAGTTTTAGATATGTTGAGGTCTGTTGGGGGTGAGCGAGTGGCATTAGAAACGACTAAAAGTGATCCCGTAGCGCCGCCGGGTCAAGTGCCAGGCCAAGCCCCTGGTCAGAAGCCGAGTGTCTTACCAGTTCCCTCGGTAGAGGATCCAAACTCAGGCACGTTCCCTGCGACACCTAATCAACCCACTTTGCCCAACCAACTCACTTTACCTAATCAACCCACTTTACCTAATCAACCCATTTCGCCGCCTGGACAAACTGTTGCGCCGTTACCGGGTTCTCAGCCCAATCCTGCTGCGCCTTAATTCCTGCTTTCTGGATAGTCTTAAGCTTAAGATTGTTGGGAAAGGGCTTGGTTTAGAGCTTGAAGCTGTTGAGTGGTGCCCATACAAATGAGTAGATCTTGGCTACGAAATTGAGTTTGGGCGGAAGGGACTCCGATTAAGTCACCGTTGGCCCGACGAATGGCGAGGATAGATGCACCGGTTTGCGATCGCACCCCTGCTGCCCCCAAGGTCTGGCCAATATACGGGCAGTTTTCCCTGTCGATCAACAGTTCTTCGATATAAAAATCGGGTTCGCTTCCGGTTAAAGCCACGTCCATAAAGTTCACAACTTGGGGACGTAAGGCGGCAGCGACCATGCGCTTGCCGACGGTCATGTAGGGGGAAACAACGGCATCTGCTCCCACTTGCTGCATCTTTTCTAATGCGTCTTCACTATTGGCCCGGACAATGGCTCTGATGTGCGGATTGATATTTTTCGCAGACAGCACAGCGTAGAGATTATCTGCATCGGAGGCAAGGGTCGTTACGATACCTCTGGCTCGCGCAATGCCCGCTTGCAATAGGGTTCGGTCCTGAGTTGCACCCCCCTGAACTGTTACATAGCCTAAGTTTTGAGCTACCTCCACGCCTTCCTCATCTTGATCAATAATCACAAACGGAATATTTTCTGAGGCGAACTCTTGGGCAATCTGTTGTCCGGTGCGACCAAACCCGCACAGCACAAAATGCTCCGATACGTCTTCTAATAACCGTCGTTGTTGTTGCAGACGAACCCCATCTCGAAAATAGCCTTGGATGACGGCTTCGGTAAAACGATTGGCAATATAGCCGAGCCAGATTACCCCCACAATAATTAAGACAATCGTGAATAACCGACCGCGATCGCTCAGGGGATTCACTTCCATAAACCCTACGGTAGATAGGGTGATGACTGTCATATATAGAGAATCTGCTAAGGGCCATTGCTCGACCAGGCAGTACCACAAAGTCCCTAGTAAGATAACCCCACCAAACGCTGCAATTCCTAAAAACAGCTCCCGTTGAATTTGCTGATACTTTTTCTCCAAGATTGAATACACAGCATCGACCTACAATAGCTATCATTGAACTCTGAATCAGAGATTGGGGGCATCAGCTTAAGTGGGAAAAGCCTCAGTACAGGACAAAAGCTTGAATCATTTTTAGGGGTAGGGTTTCATGGAGCATACGACCTCTACCAATGAAACCCTATGGATCAGGTTACTCTGCT
>JANQPU010000007.1 GCA_028285315.1 Acaryochloris sp. IP29b_bin.176 | reverse complement strand
TAATGATTATCATTATCACATTTTGTTAGAATCAGCCAACGCTGCATCAACGTCATCGATGCCCGTCCCACGGACCCTTATATTGACTTGCCAAATCCCTCATCCCATCTGGTACAGAACGGGTGAGCATAAGCTGGCGGGCCAAATTCTGTAGAGAATTCAAAATTGATCACCTGCCAGCGGGAATCAGCATCGATGGCGGGGCTAAACTCTAAGGGCAGTCCATAGAGCCGGGGTTTAGCATAGTAAATCTGTCGCCACCAGTCAGATTGGAATTCTAAATGGGGCTGGACTAGCGCTTCATATCGGTGAGCAAGGGTAAGTTTAACCGCCCGAAAACCCTGGTAATGCAGGTGATCAAGCGCTTGGTAAACTTCTATCTTTAGCCCTTCCGGGTCGCGATGCTGCTGATACCAGTTGCCCTGCCAGGGATACCAACATCGCTCCGTATCAAGGTGAACGAGAGCGCCCTTTACCGGATCGGCTTCAAAGGCCCCGTGACTCGGACAAAGATACGCCTCGGTGAGCATCAGGGCTGGACTTTGTCGACGGCAAATCGGACAGCTAATATGGAGACCAAAAATGGGCCAATCTAACAGGGCCACGCTCAGTCTAGCCCCCATTCGTCGTTTTCATAACCCAAGCCAACAGACCAAACTAAAACTTCACCCTGTTGCCCCCCTGCAGCGAGACACTGTCCAGTGGGGTGCCAAGCCAAGCACGAAAATCCGTCCATCGCTCCATCAAGCATCTGAGCAACCTCCATGGCGGCTGGCCACAACATGACCCAACCATCTTCAGATAGAGAGGCGAGCAAACCTGTTTGGGGCTGAAACGCAATATCTAAGACGTTTGCAGTGTGGCTCTCTAATATCCAACTTTGCCAGCCTTCGTCGGGTACCAGCATCGACATGGCTACCAGTTCACGGGTTGCAGCCGCTAAAATAGGGGAGCGATCTACATCAGGTACATCGGCCCAAGCCAGTTGGCGGATCTTACCAGGGAACCCCCGAATGAGGGTCGGTAAATCATCTTCTGCAGTGGAAGCCTGATTGATAAGAGACACCTTTGCCCACGTTAGAATACTGACGCTTTGGTCTTGGTTTGCTGTTGCGAGATAAGCCCCTTCCGGGGACCAGGATAAAGACATTGCTGGAGCCATCAGTTCCCATTGATGGAGAGAATGATCCCACTGTGGGATTTGCCAAATGTGGACTAGGGTATTGGCTGCCACCGCAAGATGTTGCCCATCGGGCGACCAGCCAATGTCTTGAACTTGGGCAGCGAGTTCAAGAGTAGTCAGCATTTCAGCCTTATCAGCATCCCAAATTTGCACCGTCTTCCCTCGATTGAAGGCGAGCAAGTTGCGGTGGGGATGCCACTGGAGCCGGTCAATCCAGGCAGAGTCACCCGTTAGGGTCTTTGTAGCTGGGGCTTTCTCTGTCGTCATGTGCCAGAGATGAATCTGCCCTGCTTGACCACCAGCTGCTAACCGCTGGCCATCAGCGGAGAAGGCGATGTCATCGATGGATAGGCCACTGGCGTCTTGAAGCAATAGATCACTATCGTTGTGCAGCAAAAGAACTTCTCCTGCCCCCGACGTCACCGCCAGGGTATTGCCAACGGGCGACCAGGCGATTGCAGTAATATAATCTGATAGCTGATGATGGCGACTCAGTTCGGCTAGGGGCTTAAGTAAGGGCATCGAAGATGACGAAGGAGTAAGGGTGAATAGGTGAACATCTTGTCAATCGCTTAATTCATCAATCATTCCACCATTAGTGACGATGACTTCTGAAGTGATGCTCGGCAGGCTTTGTTTTGGGGCCAGAATGATGATGTAAGACGCAGCCTTTTTTTGACCAAGACAGGGTATCTTCTCTCTCGAACTCCCCGATTAATCGCGTAACTGTGACTCGGCTGGAGCCAATCACTTCAGCAATATCTTGATGAGTGAGGGGAAGCGGGATAAAGCATTCGCCTCCAGACCGCTGGCTAAATCGATTAGCTAACCAATTGAGAAACCGACTAAAGCGCGTTTGAACTGACCCATGATGCATGGTGAGCAAGGCTTGAGTTTGTTGAATGTGGCACCACATAGCCTCCTCCAGTGCCTGGTAGTCATCGCCCCATAGTCGATGGACTCGAACAGTACTCAAGCATTCAGCTTGGTAAGGTTCAATGCCAGCGAACAGATGCCCAATAATATCTCCCGCTCCCCAGAGTCCCAGGGTAGTAATATCACCCTCTTCGTGAAGGGTAATGCTGCGCACCATACCCGCATCAATTTGCCACAGAAGGTTCTGAATCATGGGCAAACATTCCCGCCGCTTAAACTCCCGAACGACAGGACTAGTCTCTTGTTGATGAGTCGTGGCGTATGTGGGTGTCATCAGTGAGGACATGAGGAGGATGAATGAGGATCTAGATTTAGGGCTGTACCGAAGGAAACTATCGAGGTTGAGGACATCCAGCTCCGCTCAGCTAGCAATGGGCTACATATTTCGGGGGTATAAATTGTCTAGATCGGCTCTAAATATCTAGACAATCGCCCGGAAACAGAGCTTTCTCAATGTCATTTCCAGAATGATTAGCCAGATGAGGGATCTGCGCAGAGCAAGTTGAATTGACAGATCTGCATAAAATATTCTCCTGTTGGATGCAAGGTAGAGGGGCAATTTATTGAGTCATGGAACATAGTTCGGATGCGATTACAGACTGGGGTAGGGAATCCTCGCTAGAATCCCCTTTTGCAGCAACTCTGGACGACGCTGACGAGGAATGATTCCATCTGAACTTGAATAATATTGGCGGGCCAGCTGTAATACTGCTGCAGCACTGTCTAGGGGCAGTAAGTCACCAAACATTAGGGAGTTTTTCCCTGCTGCTGCTAGGGCAATGGTGCAGGGGCGATTGCAGGCACTTAGGCAATCCACCGCTTCGATCTTGAACTCAAGCGGTAGAGGTGATTGCTCCTGAAGCCGCCGTAAGCTGCTCAGCAGGTAATAACCACCGCGTTGTCCTCTGTAATCCCGTTGGGTCGGCGAGAAGGCACAGGACCGACAGACGAATAGAGCATGTTGAGTCATGATGGGCGATGCCATA
>JANQPU010000001.1 GCA_028285315.1 Acaryochloris sp. IP29b_bin.176 | reverse complement strand
CTGCAATCTCTATTTTCAAAACACTGGGCATAGGGGAATTCAAGTATCGACTATTGATTTCCCCTAACATAGGTCAAAATTATGCCGAATTGGTATCACGACCAAAAGCCTCGAAGCAAGAAGTACTCGGCCATGTCTCGATAGCTGAGGTTATAGCGTACTCAAAGTAGAAGGATCTGGGATACGATTCTGTTGGGACTTCAATAAAGTTGAAGGGAGTGCCTGTACGCTCATTATAGGTTCGCCGATATTGCTTGCAGCGAAACATGGCAAAACCAAGCTTGGTGTTGCGCTGAAGAAAAGAGACTTGGATGAAGTGGCAATGAAGACAATCGATTAAATGCAGACAGAGTATAACTTAGGGGCAGCACTCAGCGTATCAGAATGATGGCGATCCCTCAATTGTGGATACTCAGAACCGACAATTTCGATTGCCTTGTTAGAAGTCGCTGGGCTGTATTTACAACTCACCCCGAATAAAGTGCAAGTAGAAGACTAAGCATAGGGAGTAGTGTTGCCAAAACAGGTTTCCGAGACTATCCCAGCCCCAATGCAGGCAGCAAAATTTGAGGATGAAAGAGAACGTTGGGGGATTTCACCATATGAATCACCTCCCAAAATGTGCGGCAGACATGAGAACGATCCAAAGCAACTTGAACAACTCGATCGAGATAGTGATGCATCAGACGAGTTTGCCAGCTAGGCGTGGGGCCTACAGTGGTAGACCAGCGCAGATCTTCGCTCGTTGCCATCAGCCAAGGCACAGCCAACATTTGGGCCAACTGTTTGTGAAATCTGGGTGTAAAGCCTTGCAAATCAGAGTTTCCCTTTGAAGCGGTTTGGTTTAAACACTGATCCAGGGTTAAGGCACCCAATGCCGCCACTGTCATACCTTGGCCATAAACGGGATTAAACGCACAAACAGCATCGCCTACGGCCACCAGATGAGCGGGGAGTCGTGGTAAATCCTCATAGTGTTGCCAGCAGTTTTCAGTTCTTCGATAGCTATAAACTGGGCTCAGGGGTTGAGCCTGTTGGATAGCCTCGTGGACAGCAGGACTCCGAACAGTTCGCGTAAATTCGAGGAAATCAGCTTCGTCAGTGGGGGGATAGTCATGGCCAACACCCACGAGCGTAACCACCCAGCGACTGCCTTCTACGGGATACATCACAGCTCCCCGAGGATGATTCGGGGGTTTTGTTTGCACTAACATTACCTTCCAAGGTGCCTGCCAGCCGTCAGGGATTTGATACCACCGACTGCTATATCCTAGGAAGGAGTTGATAACCGTTTGCGGCGGTTCAGCATAGCCGAGCTGGGTCAACCATTTGGGGACAGCAGAATTCCGTCCACTAGCATCTACTATAAGATCCGCCTTCAGGGATTCGACTTCCTGCTCAGTTTTAATTTGAACGCCAGTAATCACTGTTCTTTGCGCATTCGCCACCAGACCAACAACCTGGGTTGAGGGTGAGAACGTTAGGTTGGCGTCCTGCTCTAACCGTTGATGAATCAGCCACTCTAACAATGCTCGGCTACAAGGACGAGTACAGAGATCCGAGGGCGCTTCATGGGACCAGCCCCAGATGCTGAGCCAGCGTAAATCACGAGTCCAATTGACCTCTGGAGCCCCAGCCGCTGCCAATTCTGCTTCCAATCCTGGAAACAGTTGTTCTAAAATTCGTTGACCTTGCGTCAGCAGAATATGGACGTGATGGGCTTGGGGCACCCCTGAACGAGGGCTGGGAAAATTAGGAATGCGATCGCGTTCCAATACCGTAACCTGCTTAAAGTGGTTCAACAAAACGCGGGCTGCCAATAGTCCTGCCATACTGCCACCAATAACAACGGCATGTTGACCTGAGAAGGGTGTGATCGGAACCATTTGGCTAAAGTCTACAAACTCAGAATCCGATCAGCATAGCATTGGTCTGTGTGGAGAGAGGGTAGAGATCAACGTAACGTCGAGGTCACCTAAAAAATGAATGAATTTCGTTGGCAAACCTTAATGCGTCACTTCGGAGAGAACCCGTCTCTAGAGACCTATCAGCAGTTGGTGCGGGCCTATGCAGAGCCCCATCGTTACTATCACACGGCTGATCACATCAAGGCATGTCTGGGACATTTCGATGATGTGCAAGCTTTAGTCCATTCACCTGCGGAAGTGGAAATTGCGCTCTGGTTTCACGATGCCGTTTATCACACTCGATCAAATCAAAATGAGCAAGAGAGTGCAGGCTGGGCAGTGCGTTTTTTGCAGCAAGCGGGTGTCGCGAGGGATCGATGCCATCAAGTGCATCATTTGATCATGGCAACCCAAGATCATGCAGTGAAGAACGATGGGGATACTGCTTTGATGGTTGATATTGATTTAGCTATTTTGGGTCAGGAGACCAACACCTTTGCTGCCTTTGAAGCCCATATCCGCCAGGAATATGCTTGGGTACCCGTGGCTGAATATTGCCAGCGACGCAGTAAGATTTTAGCAACATTTCTGCAGCGTCCACATATTTATCAAACGGGTTATTTTCAAGAACGATATGATGCGATCGCACACACAAATCTGCAAGCGGCCCTCTCCCGTTTGCAAGCTGGCATCCTCCCAGACAATAGGGATAATGAATAGGTCGGAGTATAGAGAGCCTGCGTGACCCTATCCTTGAAATCTGAAAGTTCGGAGACATGGCTGCAAACTGTCCTTGCAGACTTTGATACCTTCCTGCTCGACCATGCGGCCAACGAAAAGAAAGCATCCGGGGTAGCTCTCAATCTTGCCGCCCACTATCCTGATAAGTCTGATTTAGTCGCCGCTATGATCGACTTGGCGATTGAAGAACTGAGCCATTACCGCGATGTTTTTAAATTGATTCGGGAACGCCACTTGACCATCCCTCCCGATGCCAAAGACCCTTATGTTAATCAACTGCGAGGTCTGATTCGGAAAGGATCAGAGAATTACTTTCTCGATCGCCTATTGGTTGCAGGTATCATCGAAGCTCGTGGCCTGGAACGCTTCACTAAAATTGCCCAAGCTCTCCCCAGTGGCTCCTTAAAAGGTTTCTATCAAGCCATTGCCCATTCCG
Source organism: Acaryochloris sp. IP29b_bin.176 (assembly GCA_028285315.1). Classification (GTDB taxonomy): domain Bacteria; phylum Cyanobacteriota; class Cyanobacteriia; order Thermosynechococcales; family Thermosynechococcaceae; genus Acaryochloris. The sequence goes on along the minus strand of JANQPU010000001.1, from coordinate 14,113 downwards.
AATCACGACATGCCCACTTGTTTCTCAACTTAGCGGAACAGTATTGCCCGACATCAGATCTCCAAACTCGGTTAGACGCCTTGTTAACTGCTGAAGCCCAAATTCTGGATAAGTTACCCCATCGAGCCATGCTGCATTAGTAATTCATATTGTTGCAAACTGTTGATCTGTCATGCATCGCATCTCAACTTGTGATTGTTGGAGGAGATGAGGTATCGTGCGATGACCTACGGTCAGTTGGAAATCATCACACCTTGCCCTCCTCTTCTCCCTTCATGGCCTCTAAACCAATCAGGCGTTACTTAGACCGCCATGCCGAACCCATTGTCAGCATCATTCAAGATGATTGGCTAGCAACACTGCGCCAAACCTACCAATTTGTCCTCGTCATTCCCCTATTTAACGAAGCTCTCAACTGTCTCGATAGCGTCTTACCCAAAACGATCAGCGATACACTCATTATTGCTGTAGTGAATGCCTCAGTGGATGCGGATTTAGCTGCTATTCATCAGACCCAGGCTTTCTTAGAACAATTCCATCCCCAACCCGATGTCCCCTTTATCGTGATGGATCAACCGTTGGGGAACGCCCTGCTGCTGATTGATTGCTGCACTGCGACTCGACAATTCCCCCACAAACAAGGTGTGGGGCTAGCTCGCAAAATTGGCGGTGATGTGGCCTTAGCCTGTATTGCGGCTCAGAAAGTGGGAATCCCTTGGATTCACTGCACCGATGGGGATGTACAGCTCCCTGCTGATTACTTTGATACCCCGAGTTTGGGGTCTGACGTAGCGGTTGCTATTTACCCCTTCCGTCATTGGCCCCTGAATGACGATATTTTGCGGTATGACATTTCACTACGGTATTACGTCGTTGCTTTGGCTCAAGCTGCTTCCCCTTACGCATTTCAGACGATTGGTAGCTTGCTACGAATCAATGCCAATCACTATGCCCAGGTGCGGGGATTTCCCAAGCGCCAAGCTGCCGAAGATTTTTACATGCTGAATAAGCTGGCAAAAACAGGTAAGGTGGTTCGATTAAAACAGCCGGAAGTGCTTCTCTCCTCTCGCATTTCCCGGCGAGTGCCCTTTGGTACAGGGGCAGCGATGGCTCGCTTATCCGAGGATCCAGAGATGCTGCTATATCATCCCCAGATTTTCTCAGAATTACGAAGTTGGCAAGACCTTGATCAGCTCTTGTGGCAGGAGCTGCAAGGATTAAAAAACTTCCAGGCTGATCCCGCAAGCTATTTACGCAGTTTTTGGCAAGACCATCATCTCAGTGAGTCGTTATTACAGACATTGATGGCTCTCAAGTTGGATCAGGCCCTTGGGCAAGCCTTTCGACAAAACCACGATTTTCCCCATTTTCAATTTTTCTTGCGGGTTTGGTTTGATGCCTTTCGGACCCTAAAATTTGTGCATCATCAACGACAGCACTATTGGCCATCACTATCGATCCAGGCAGCAACCGCTTTATATTGGGACGATCATGCTCCTAACCCAAGCAGTACTGATGAGGTCAACCCCCTACAGCAGGACCATCTGGATCCTTCTTTACTTCAGATTTGGCAGCAGTTGACCGCAGCAGAACATCGACTTCCAAGTGAGACCGGTCCTACCCTGCCCTCTCTTGGCCTTTCTAGTCTTGGACAAGCATTTCCTTCAATTCGCAACCATTAAATGTAGAACTCACATCAAAGTTATGCAGAAAAAGGGTTTGCACCGATAGATCAGGCACTCAAATAGGGCATAACTAGGATAAAGATGTATTTCTATCTAGAAAACATCACCACAATTTCAGAAAGCCCCACGACTGGAGTTGAGGGGCTTTTTATCTTGGTCTAATTCTTGGATTTTAAGGGCGGTGAGGCTTCTGAGTCGCCTGTTGGATGAGAGAGTTGTTGCTTAGCACACCAGTATCCGATCCCGATCCCTAATATGCTGCACACAAGATCTAGAGCATCGAGGGAACGAGTCGGAGCAAAAAATTGGACTCCTTCTTCTATCTACCAGAGTCCACCCACCAAATGCCAGTACCCATAGCGATAGGCGATAGGGACCCAGTCGCAGGGTAAATCGATGCAATAGGCGATGGCCTAGGTAAGTAGCCACACCATAGGGATGACATGACCCACCTTGTCATAGTAGGGAATGACCGCCAGTTGAGACGGTAAATTCCCGGTGTAGGCTAAAACCAGGATCCAGCCAAACAGGGCGGCATAGGTCAGGGCTAGCCATTTTAATTGCGGCTGTGATCGCAGTTTCGAAGGCATCAGCAGGAGTCGAGAAGAAACTCCACTCTAGCCTGCACTCATACTGAGTGCCCAGTATTGATATGGATCAAATGCAATACGCACCCAACTTAGACGTCGTAAACGCGGCATTCCTCAGCATTAGGGTTGTTATCACAAAAATCTTCGAACTGAGAAGGCTGCTCTTGCACTTTCTGGTGAGAATACTCGGCTTGAAGTTCTTCGACGATGTCCCAAGCAACTGCACAAGCTTTGGAGCTGCTACCTTCGTTGGCACAAGTTTCACGAGCTTGGCTTAATGCATCTTGCATCCGTTGTTTCATAGCTACGGATTGCTCAAGGATAGGAGTAGCGGTCGTCTCTAAAGTAAGGGGCATTATTAATCACATTCCTAACGTTGCGGTCAGAGCTGAGTCTTATTGAGTCGGATCATCACTCTGATGACTTCTTCTCTAACCTAGCTAGGCCGTCCTAGCACCGACAGCGGTAGAAACCCGTAACTCTTCGATCGGTTTATCCGGTAAAGCGGACGCTAACTCCGTAATAGTACTGACTGAAAGAGTGCTAAACCCTCGCTAAAATTTGCTCTATCATTCTCTGAGCTTGTGATGCATATCCACCTCCGAACAAGTTGAAATGATTGAGGATATGATACAGGTTATAGAGGGTTTTACGCTGTTGATAGCCCTCGGCTAAGGGCCAAGCCTCCTGATAGCCTTGGTAAAAAGCTTGAGGAAAACCGCCAAATAGCTCCGTCATGGCAATATCCACTTCTCGATCGCCGTAGTAGGTGGCGGGGTCCAGAATAATGGGTTCACCTGCTTGAGTGAAGGCCGCATTTCCCGACCAGAGATCGCCATGTACTAACGACGAAGTAGCACGATGGTGGGCCAGCAATGCAGGGATTTTATCCAAAAGGGCTTCCCCCTGACGAAACTGTCCTCCGTGACGTTGGGCAAGCTGGAGCTGATACCCAATGCGATGTTCAGCAAAAAATTCTCCCCAGTCTTCGGTCCAAGGGTTGCGTTGAGGAGTATCTCCAATTGTGTTGTTCTGATGCCAACCAAAGCCTCGATCATGGGCTTGGCGATGCATGGCTGCCAGTTGTTGGCCCATGGCAAACCAAGTTTGTGAGTTTCCCTGTCCTAAGGGAATCCACTCTAGGATGATGTAGCTTTGCCCATCAGCAGTCCCCCAGCCTAGGGGTTGCGGCACCCGAATACTCTGGGAGTCACGCATTTCTCTGAGACCAACTGCTTCAGCCTCAAACATGGCAACTTTGCTGGCCTGATTAATCTTTACAAAATACTGTTGGTGCTCGTCACTGATCTGATAAGCCTGGTTAATACTGCCACCGCCAACGGATCTGCGATCGCGAATTACAAACTCTTTTCCCAACGCCTGGCCAATCTGATTTTGAATCTCCGCCCATATCGACATATCCCACCTCCTAGGCCCTTGAGACAGAAAAAAGACAACCTAACAAGAGGTTGTCTTTTTGAAGAAGCTAATGAATCGATACCCTAGATTTAGACGGCAAAACTAGTCATCGTAGATGCGGCATTCAGCAGCATCGGGATTATCATCACAATATTGTTCCAGAGAATTCTTGTCTTGGTTGTTGCTGCCGCGTTGATGGGCCGCTTCTGCTTGCAATTCTTCTACGGCATCCCAGGCCGCAGCGCACTCACCAGAAGTTGCACCACTAGAGTCACAAGTCTCGCGGGCTTGCTCTAGCTCTTTCTCGATTTTTTCTTGAATATTGCTCATAGGTCAATTCTCAACCACTCTTATCTATGTGTTTATCTGAGCGAACAACAGTGTTGAATTACTGTAGTTAGGTCATCCAAAGGAGTTTCTGGCTTATGCATTTAGTGTAACCCTAACTCACATTAGTTGACTGGACAGAGAAATAGGCTGCCCTTTAATACTGTTTTAGGAATGTCTATGGAGCGGACCAGGCTTGTGTGTTGGCAGTATTGATAGCAAATAGAATCGTTTGTAAACAGCGTTACACAATTTTTTACGAAGGTGTAGCGCAGCCTACCACACATTTATGGGCAGGATAGATATACTTCATGGGTATCGAAGCTAGCGGAGTCTACTATGACTACTATCTGCGACAATACTGATCAAAAAGAACTACTGCGATTCTGGGTGCAAGAACTCACCCATCTCCCACCGAATGAAGTGGATGCGATTGTAACAGCTCTGGGTCAAGAGAAGACTACTCTCAATCCTCTTGCCTAAGCTGGATTTATTCAAGCACTAACATAAACCGATGGTATGGGATCCTAAGCCATCGGTTAGTTTTTTCCCTGGGGTCTATTCCGGTGATTGATCAACTTTGTTAGACTGCTGAGGTCGTGCAATCGGTTTCTCTCGTTGGTTCTTGCGGGTCAATCCTATCAATTACTGTTTGTCTCCACCCCTTTAGGCCCCTTAGGGTCAGGTGTGGGGGGTGGTGTAGAACTGACCCTCTTGAATATGCTGGATGCCTTAACTCAGCGAGGCCATCAGATTCAGGTGGTGGCACCGCAGCAATCCCAGCTCCCCCAAACTAAGATCATCACTGTGGCGGGTTCTCCTCAGATTCCCGCCCAGACCCAAACTCGGCAAACCCCTATTCACATTCCTGCAAACTCGGTTTTAGCAAATATGTGGTTGCAGGTCTTGGCCTTGCAATCTCAATTTGATCTAATTGTTAATTTTGCCTACGATTGGCTACCGCTCTATTTAACGCCCTTTTTGACGACACCGGTTGCCCATCTGATCAGTATGGGGTCTCTCATGGATGCCATGGATCAGATGATTGGTCAAATTGCCGACCAATTTCCCCATACCATCGGTGTTCATACCCGAGCACAAGCGAATACCTTTCCATTCGCCCAACACTGTTATCCAGTCGGGAATGGGTTTAATGTATCCCGCTATCAATTTACCCCTCATCCAGACGCTTATTTATGCTGGTTGGGGCGCATTGCTCCAGAAAAAGCCTTAGAAGATGCGGTAGCAGCGGCTGATCGCACGGGACTGCCGCTCAAAATCATGGGTCATATCCAAGATCAAGCTTATTTGGAGCAGATTCAAGCTCAATTTCCTGAAGCTGATATTGACTACCTGGGATTCCTGGATACAGATGTGATGCAAGACGTCTTACGACGCAGCCAAGGGTTATTGGTTACTCCGCGCTGGGTTGAAGCCTTTGGTAATGTTGTGATTGAGGCCCTTGCCTGTGGTGTGCCCGTTGTTGCCTACCATCGGGGTGGTCCGGCTGAAATTGTTCGGCAGGGAGAAACAGGCTGGTTAGTGGAGCCAGATAGCGTAGATGGCTTGGTTGAAGCCATTCACAAGCTCCCAGAAATTGATCGGCAGGCTTGCCGTCAACAGGCTGAACAAGAATATTCTCTCACTGCATTTGCCGAGCGCCTTGAGCAGTGGTTTGATAAAATCCTGTCTCAACGCGGTCAATAAGCCCATGAATGCTTGTCAGCTACCCCCATTTTTGCAACCGGGCGATGATCTGTGGGTGACGATGCCAAGCGGGGTACTGCGAGAGCGGGACGCCTTCGAGCGGGGGGTAGCGGTACTGCGATCGCATCACTACACCGTCCATCTTTCCCCTAACATTACCGACCAATGGGGATATCTAGCAGGCACTGATCTTCAGCGAAGGCAAGCCCTCACCGCTGGTCTCAAAGGTGACTACCCAGGCATTTTTTGCGGACGCGGCGGTTATGGAGGGGCCAGACTATTAGAAGATTGGGCATGGCCCCCCACACCCCCAAAATGGCTAGTGGGGTTTTCGGATGTGACAGCCTTACTGTGGGGACTCGCCACTCAAGGCATTGCCAGTGTGCATGGCCCCGTCATGACCACCTTGGCCCAGGAACCAGACTGGTCCCAACAGCGGCTATTTGATTGGCTAGCGGGTCGCCCGATCCCACCGCTAACAGGCAAAGGTTGGGGGCGGGGAAGAACAACAGGGATTCTCCTACCTGGGAATTTAACGGTTGCGACTCACTTACTAGGAACGCCCCTCTGTCCCAATCTAGAGCAGGTGATTTTAGCCTTAGAAGACGTGGGGGAGGCCCCCTATCGGATTGATCGAATGCTGACGCAATGGCGTATCAGTGGAGTATTCAAACAGGTCAAAGGGATTGCTCTAGGACGCTTTAGGGATTGCAAAGCGCCTGCCGGGATTCCCAGCTTAACGGTGGAAGAAGTCCTCCGCGATCGCTTGGGAGATTTAGGCATTCCGATTGTGTCGGAGTTACCCTTTGGCCATGGTGTGCCCAACGCGGCCTTACCTGTGGGTTTCCCCGCCCAGTTAGATGGCGATCGGGGGACATTGACCGTTGGCGCTCCCTAGGGATTCAGTCTCCAAAGCCGTACGTTATCGTAAAAGGTAGAGACCATAGGAACCCTAAGCATGAACGAGCTGAGGCAGGCACTGGAATTAGCAACGGAAGAAGAATTGCAAGACCTGACAGAGTTGCTGTTTCGGCGTCGATATAACCCCCTCGATTACCTGCGAGAACCGACGCCTGAGCAGGTACAAGCGGCCAGTCGCCAAGATTGGTTAGCAGCCATCGAGAACCGCTTCCGCTTTGTGGCTGCCGACGGGTTTACAGTCCTTAAAGGGCAAACGGAAACCTTGAGCTATCGCCAAGTCCTGGTGCAAGTCTGCCGTCACCTCAAAATTCGCTATACACCGACCCTATCCACCACAGATTTAGAAGCTGAGATCTATTTGCACCTGATCAAGGAAGCTTGGCAGAAATTGCCGGAGAATCAGCAGGAGCAGCTTCAACAGCGAATCCAAAAAGCGTTGGCTGAGGCCCCTGGGACGCCCTTGCCCGTCAATTGCCAAACGGATCCCCGACGATGGCTGCTGGAAGGAAGCAGCGCCTTAGCCGTATCATCAGTGTTGCGCCCCTTGCTGTTAAAGCATCTGGCGCGGCAATTTGCGGCTCAGATGGCAGTGTATCAAGTGGCTCGACAAGCAGCCCCCCAACTCGAAGGACAAATCGCTGTGCAAGCGGCGCGACACGGTATGGCTTGGAATGCTGCTCGATACGGCGTGATGCGAGGGGCCTTGACGGTTGTCAGTTCAGCCCTATGGATTGGCCTATTTGCGGACCTAGGTTGGCGTGCGATCGCAACCAACTACGGGCGCGTCATTCCGGTAATCTTTACCCTGGCCCAAATTCGCCTCATTCGGGGGGAAGCGTCTTGGCAGTCTGTTTGAGTATGATGCGAAATGTCCCCTGATCCCCATTCTTGGTTTGCTCCCTCTCACTTCATTATGTTGGCCCTATTGGGCGGCTTTGGCTTAACCCACAGCGGCTTAGCTTCCCTACGGATGACAGCAGAGAAAAAGTTAGGGGCGCGGCTCTATCGCGTTATCTTTGCCTTGGCGAGCATCACCGTGGCGGTAATTGTAATCGGCTATTTTCTCAAGCATCGCTACGATGGCGTCCAGCTCTGGCAAGTGCAGGGCACCCCAGGCTTGAAAAGCGTTGTCTGGGCCTTGTCAGCCATTTCTTTTATTTTTCTCTATCCCGCCACCTTTAACCTGCTGGAAATTGCAGCGATCCAGAAGCCCCAGGTCCATCTCTACGAAACAGGCATTATCCGCATTTGCCGCCATCCTCAAATGGTGGGTCAGGTGATTTGGTGTATTGCCCATCTGCTCTGGGTCGGCACTTCTTTTACCCTGGCAACCTGCTTGGGCTTAATTGGCTATCACCTCTTTGGGGTTTGGCATGGCGATCAGCGTTTGGCCCGTCGATATGGAGAGGCTTTTGCCGCAGTCAAGGCCCGCACCTCCATTGTTCCGTTTTTGGCAATTGCCCAAGGTAAACAAACCCTCCACATAAAGGAGTTTTTTCGACCGGCCTATGTCGGGGTGGCTGGTTTTGTTTGGCTGTTTTGGATAGCCCATCCGCTGATGATGCGTGCAGCATTTAACGTTCGCTGGTAGCATGATCCCACGCGATAAAATCACTTTTTTGATCACCATTGCATGCTGCCTGCGATTGATACCTGTACCTTTAAAAAAGACGTTTTACAATCCGCTACGCCAGTCTTAGTCAGCTTTTGGGCTCCTTGGTGTAGTGTATGCCGTTGGGTTGAACCCTTGCTGACTCAGATGCAGGCAGACTATGGATCTGCGATCAAGATTGTCTCCATCAACGCTGATGCCAATTTACAGGTCGCCAGTCAGTACCAGCTCACTAATATTCCTAGTCTGCTGCTGTTCGACAGGGGCCATCTGGTCCATCGCATTGACCATTTTCGCGATCGCAATGAAGCCTTGCACAGGGTAGAAGAAGCGATGCGTCAGATTGTTCCATCGCTAATGTCGTCAGGGTAACCTAACTTTACATCCCTGGGTGCCGACAGTCGGATTTGGCAAGATATCCCAAACATCGCTTGGGACTGATATTCGATTGGTTAATCTTAAGATTTGCAGGTCGAGAAAGGGGCTGATAATGTGTAACAATGTAAATTGTTTTACAAACTGTAAAGTTTTTTATCGAAAACAGCGTCAACGATGGATTCGTTATACCAATTTGCCTGGCTTATCCCCGTATTGCCACTCGGCGGTGCCTTCCTTCTGGGTCTCGGGTTAATCTCCTACAACAAAGTGACCAACGCCCTCCGTCAAATCAATGCAGCCTTGATTGTGTCATTGATGGGAGCCGCGATGGTCCTCTCCTTCGCGATTTTATGGAGTCAGATTCAAGGCCATGATCCCTATTTAATGACCTTTGAATGGGCTTCAGCGGGTAATTTTCATTTGACGATGGGCTACACCATCGATCATTTGACCGCCCTCATGCTGGTGGTGGTGACCACGGTTGCCTTCCTGGTCATGATTTATACCGATGGGTATATGGCCCATGATCCCGGTTATGTAAGATTTTATGCCTATTTAAGTTTATTTAGCTTCTCCATGTTGGGGTTAGTCGTTAGCCCTAACTTGGTGCAAATTTATATTTTTTGGGAATTGGTGGGGATGTGTTCCTATCTACTGGTGGGATTCTGGTATGACCGGAAGCCTGCCGCTGATGCCTGCCAAAAAGCATTTGTAACGAACCGAGTCGGTGACTTTGGGTTACTCCTCGGTATCTTGGGTCTATATTGGGCCACTAATAGTTTTGAGTTCGACATCATGGGAGAGCGGCTGCAATCCTTGGTGTCTACAGGCGAGTTGAGCGGTGTGATTGCAGCCCTCTTTGCTGTTTTGGTGTTTATGGGGCCGATGGCTAAGTCTGCCCAGTTCCCGCTGCATGTCTGGCTACCGGAAGCGATGGAAGGTCCCACCCCCATTTCTGCTCTAATTCACGCAGCCACGATGGTGGCCGCTGGCGTCTTTCTGGTGGCTCGGATGTTCCCGGTCTTCTCGGGCATTCCCACTGCCATGCAGTTTATTGCTTGGACCGGTGCGGTTACTGCCTTTTTAGGGGCCACGATTGCCGTCACTCAAAACGATATTAAAAAGGGTCTAGCCTATTCCACCATTTCCCAGTTGGGCTACATGGTGATGGCCATGGGCATTGGCGCTTACTCTGCAGGTCTGTTCCACCTAATGACCCATGCTTACTTCAAGGCCATGCTGTTTTTAGGCTCCGGCTCTGTTATTCATGGTATGGAAGCCGTAGTCGGCCATAATCCAGCCCTAGCGCAAGATATGCGATTAATGGGCGGTCTACGCAAGTATATGCCCGTCACGGGTTTCACCTTTTTAGTGGGTTGCTTGGCCATTTGCGGTATTCCCCCCTTTGCCGGCTTTTGGTCCAAAGACGAGATTCTCAGTTCAGCCTTTGCTGCCAATCCAGCCTTATGGTTGGTGGGTTGGCTCACGGCAGGTCTCACCGCCTTCTATATGTTTCGGATGTATTTCTCCACCTTTGAAGGCGATTTCCGCGGTAATATCAATGCCTTGCGTGAGCAGATTGACGGCAAAACCCCAGCCCTTAATTTTGGTCCTGGAGCAATGGATCCCCGCGAGTTGACGATGGTGGCTGAGCCCGAGGCTCATCACCACGACGATGATCATCACCATGCCGATGAACCTCACGAATCTCCGATCACGATGACCTTGCCGTTGATGGTGTTGGCGATTCCCTCTATGGCGATTGGCTTGTTAGGGATGCCCTTTAACAATCGATTTGAAGCCTTTATTTATGCGCCGGGCGAAGCCAATGCTGCTCTAGAAGCCGCGGCTGAATTTGAATGGTCCGAGTTTTTGGTGATGGCGGGTAATTCCGTCGGCATTGCTTTAATTGGGATTACCTTAGCGTCTTTGATGTATCGAACTCGGCAAGTGGATCCGGCTGCGATCGCAAATCGGTTTCCCTCCCTTTACGAATTCTCCCTCAACAAGTGGTTTATTGATGACCTATACGAACGCACCTTTATTAAAGGCTGTCGTCGGATTGCGCGTCAGGTCTTAGAGGTCGATTTCAAAGTGGTTGACGGAATTGTTAACTTCGCTGGCTTTCTAGCTGTGCTGACCGGGGAAGGGCTCAAATACCTGGAAAGTGGCCGGGCTCAGTTCTATATGTTCGTCATCTTTGTGGCAGTCTTGGGGATCTCTATCGTCACTGTCATCTAACCTCCATCCATTACGACCTTGTCATTGCTAAATCCGTCAAATAGAGATAGCGGTTCATGAATCCAGATACATTTCCTTGGCTTTCAACCCTAATTTTCTTCCCGATTGTGGCCACCGTTGCCCTACCGTTTATTCCGGATCCAAAGGGTAAAGGTGATCCAATCCGCTGGTATGCCCTAGTCATTGGTCTGATTGACTTTGTCCTCCTGATCTACGCCTTTTATACCCAGTACGATTTCTCCAGTTCTGGGTTGCAAATGGTGGAACGCTATGACTGGCTCCCCCAATTAGGAGTGCAATGGTCTGTTGGCGCAGATGGCTTATCCATGCCTTTGATCTTGCTAACTGGGTTTATCACCTCCCTGGCAATCTTGGCATCTTGGCCCGTCACCTATAAGCCACGACTCTTCTATTTCTTGATTCTGGCAATGTACGGTGGCCAAATTGCAGTGTTTGCCGTTCAAGATTTACTGGTCTTTTTCCTCGTCTGGGAATTGGAATTGGTTCCGGTTTACCTGTTGCTCTCGATTTGGGGCGGCTACAAACGACTATACGCGGCAACGAAATTTATTCTCTATACCGCCATCAGCTCTCTATTCATCTTGGTTGCAGCCTTGGCGATGGCCTTCTTTGGTCCCGATCTCACCTTTGACTTGCAATCTTTAGCAGCCAAAGACTTTCCCTTAAACTTCCAATTGCTGTGCTACGCAGGCTTCCTGATTGCCTTTGCAGTCAAGTTGCCGATTGTCCCCCTACATACCTGGCTACCAGATGCTCACGGGGAAGCCACAGCTCCTGTACATATGCTGCTGGCCGGAATTCTCCTCAAGATGGGTGGCTACGCTTTAATTCGCATGAATGTAGAGCTGTTACCTGATGCCCATGCCTATTTTGCTCCTGCTCTGATCATTCTCGGAGTAGTCAATATTATTTATGCGGCGCTCACTTCTTTTGCCCAGCGCAATCTCAAACGCAAAATTGCCTATTCTTCCATTTCTCACATGGGCTTTGTCCTCATCGGTATTGCATCCTTCACCGACCTAGGGATGAGCGGGGCCGTCTTACAAATGGTCTCCCACGGACTCATTGGAGCCAGTCTGTTCTTCCTAGTTGGGGCGACCTACGATCGCACCCACACGTTAATTCTGGAAGAAATGGGGGGTGTTGCCCAGAACATGCCTAAAATCTTTGCCATGTTCACGACTTGCTCGATGGCGTCTTTGGCATTGCCGGGGATGAGCGGTTTTGTAGCCGAACTGATGGTGTTCGTCGGTCTTGCAACCAGTGATGTCTATAGTCTGGCCTTCCGCTTGCCGGTAGTCATTTTGGCAGCGATTGGAGTCATTCTTACCCCGATTTACTTGCTGTCCATGCTGCGAGAAATCTTCTATGGTCCTGAGAACAAAGAACTCACGTCTCATGAGAAGCTCGTTGATGCAGAACCTCGCGAAATCTTTGTGATTGCCTGTCTGCTTGTCCCAATTATTGGCATTGGTCTTTATCCCAAAATCATCACTCAGATCTATGATGCTAAGACCACGCAGTTGGTGGCCTATATTCGTCCGTCAGTGCCTTCTATTGCGATGCGAGAGGCGGCAACCGTGGCTTCTTCTGACTTGGGAGCGGAAAGCCCTTACCAGGCCCCTGCGCTTAAGTAGTCAATTCGCAAAGTCATCCCTAAATTGAATTTAATAGGTATCAAAACCACCACACTGGATCCTTATGTGGTGGTTTTCTCATTCTCCAAAGCCTGAAGGTTGAGAGTCCCCTGGGCAAGCTGGGCTGTATGCACAGCAGTATCAGAGTCCGGTAAATCGACGCTGGTGCATGAGTTACGGCGCACCATTTGGGGTTAAAGGTGCCTTTTCCTAATGAGCTGGATCGGATGGCTGGGCCGAAGAGTCTGGATAAAGCTATCGTTTATGATTAGTAAATTGCAAGTGCAATTTAATTGCCCAAATTGGGAATTATGACTCCATATGCAAAGTAACACCCTTATGCTCTCTGGTTTTTAGGATTCTTTTGGGTTAATTAGCATCTAGCAAGGGAAGATGTGTCTGCCTGATAACTGGTAAAAGTCCTCTCACAGCATCTCAAGATGCCTGTTTGCTTCTTTGATTAAAGATTATGATAGCCCAAGCAAAAATATCACCGATTCATAGCTATTGTGAGTGGTCTTGCCCGATAGGTCTTAATATATGTCTGCAATTACAGTTAGCAACTCCACTATTGATGAGCTTTTTTCCACAGCTAGTTATCAGTTTAGGATTCCTGATTATCAGCGTCCGTATTCTTGGACTGAGAAAGAAGTGTCTAGTCTGTTAGATGATATCGCTAGTGCATTCCCCTATGGAGAAAGCTCAGAGTCTGATGAAGACTATTTCTTGGGAAGCGTTGTTTTAATTAAAAAACGTGGCAATCCTCAAGCTGATATTGTTGATGGACAACAGAGAATCACAACTTTAACACTAATTCTTTCAGTAATTTGCCACTTATTAACAAACGAAACGCAAAAGAGCAAAATTAGGTCTCAGCTTATTGAAACAGTAGATTTTCTTGACGAGAACAAAAAGACTCCAGTACTCAGATTACGCGGTTCTGATGATAAATTCTTTAGCCAGTGGATTCGAGAAGAAAGCAATCTTGAGGAAATTACTGAAGTAGATACTTTCGATAAATCTGCGAGTGAACAACGAATTATCTTGAATATCAAATACCTTTTAGAAGAACAGCTTCATAAACCTGAAACGGTTGAGCTATCGAACTGGTTAAAACATCTTCTAAGAAAAATTACAAGAAACTGTTATCTAGTTACAATATCGACTGAAGATTTTAATTCAGCATATCGAATCTTTTCAACAATTAACTCTAGGGGTTTAAACTTAAAGCCTAATGATGTTCTAAAGTCAGAAATAATCGGAAAAGTTCATCCAGAACTACGCAGTCAATATACCCAAATATGGGACATAGAAGAGTCTGACTTAGGGCGAGATGACTTTGAGCGATTATTTTTCACCATTCGCAGTTTCTTGTTAAATAAAAAGCAATATACTGAATTGCTGACGTCGTATCGAAAAGAGATACTGCCTAACTTTGAGGCTACTGAATTTATTGATAAGATACTCAAGCCCAGCTCTCAGGGCTATTTCATTCAAAAATGAGCGATGATGTGCAGGCTGCACTTCTTCCTTAACTTATGTCATCGCTAGCTATTGTAGATGCTTTTTCAGACC
>JANQPU010000438.1 GCA_028285315.1 Acaryochloris sp. IP29b_bin.176 | reverse complement strand
TAAGTCTCCAAGAGTGTAATTTTGATTAGTGACTAAAGTAGGCTAGGAGAGGATTTCACAGATTTGAGAATTACGCTTGCAGGCACAGTTTGGTATGAGTATCCAAACGCGCTCAACCCCGAACGCCTCCATGAGGAAATGAACATTCCCGATACCATGGGTTTAACACCAGCCCAGATCAAGTCATCACCATTGCTGGGAGCAGTGGCCCATTAGATTTTTGATAAATGTTTCTTCCTTGAGAATTTAAGGTGATTGAGGGCTAGACGTCTGTTGTGGAGGGTTGTTAGGATCCCATCGCCAGAAGACTACAAATGTAGCCTTACTGATAGACTTGGCCTTGACCAAGTTGATGAAATAGGTTTGATCCTCAACTTTGAGTTCATAAACTGGACCGCCTCCATATTCACCAATTTGCTTGGGGGCAGAAGCCGTTTGAAATGCGGGGATCTCTGGTAGTGTTTCTAACACAGCATCTGGGTCCATGAGGCGATAATAGCGCGGACTATTGATGATTCCCCCGGCAGCAATCAAGTTGGGATTGGAAACAATATCAAACGCTTTTATACTTTCCGGTGTAAAAAATTTCTCTGGCTGGGGAAATTCGCTAGGGCTAGGAATGTATTCAAACTCCGACTCAACTTCAGTGTTAATTAATTCTTGATCTAACTCGCTAAAAATAGTTTCCACCTCTTCACTCTCAATAGGAGGTGCAGGTGGGGCATTCGGATCCTGATGTTTAGAATTATTTTCTGGATCTTGCTTGGGATCAGAATCAGGTGATTTAGATTCTGTTCCCTTAGGTTTTTGATCCTTTGCATCAAGTTTCTGCTCAGGTTTGGGTTTTTCGCCTTCTGAGAGTTTAGGGGGCGGCTGCTGCAGAACGGGCTGAGGGCGAGGCTGAATGAGTGCTTGCTGAGTTTGGGGTTTGGGCTTGGGCTTAGGTTTTGGTTTAGGCTTGGGTTTGACTCTAGTTCGCTTCAGTGAAACGGTCTTAGTAACAGGAATATCCTTAATGGTGGGCTGTTCTACTTTTTGCTCAGGTGGAACGGGTGTGGCTAGTAATACGCCATGAAGCAGCATAGAGAGCAGCAGAAGTGGGTGTTTGAACAACCACCAGAGGAAAAATCTTTTTGGAGTTGGCGGGGGCTCTGGGATATAAGTGGGAGGGGGTGATTGGGGCGGACGCTTGATCTGCGTGGTCATGGAATTGATGGGGGATGGCAGAAGAAATAATGGCGATTATGGATTCCTTGATGAAATTACTGCCAGTCAAGATATCTAAAAAGAAGTTCCTGAGGGAAAACGTTTAAAAACCCTCAGGAATTACCAGCAGAGTGTGAGAAAACCAATCAAAAGCCGTTAATTTGTGGCCTCTAACTTCAGAAGTTCTGAAATATTAACGCCAACCGTATCCCTTCCTGAAAAAACACTGCCGGATTTTCCCTTTTGGAAGTTTTGGGTGACTTGTGCATAAGCTTCTTGAGGTAAAGGAATATAGCCAACTTCTGTGGAATATTTGCCCGCATTTCTGAGATAGAAATTGACAAACTGGCGAACTTCAGGGCGACTAGCTGCTTCTTTGTTGACATAAATAAAGATTGGGCGAGAAAGAGGGGTATAAGTCCCATTTTCAACTGTTTCTCTGGAAGGCAGAATGGGGCCTTTCCCATCATCGATCGCAACGGCTTTTAGGCGATTTTTATTTTGTTCGTAATAAGCGTAGCCAAAATATGCGATCGCATTCTCATCCCGAGACACCCCTTGCACCAAAATATTGTCATCTTCACTAGCCGTGATGTCTGTGCGATGATTTTTATCCGTAATGGCTTCACTGAAATAATCAAACGTACCGGAATCGGTACCGGGTGCATAGAGTTCCAGCTTGGCATTTGGCCACGCTGAGTTTACATCACTCCAGTTGGAGACATTACCTTGTGACTCTGCCGACCACATTTTCTGGAGTTCACTGACGGTCATACTTTCGACTTTCGTGTTTTGGGGGTTAACCACTACAGTTAATGCGTCATAGGCAACTGGAATCTCAATATATTCAATCGGTTTGCTGGCGCTAGCACATACCTTATGCTCTTCCTCTTTAATTGGACGGGAAGCGTTAGAAATATCTGTTTCACCTGCACAGAATTTCTTGAATCCGCCTCCAGTCCCAGAGATGCCAACAGTGACTTGAACTTTCTGATTCGTTTGTTTTTGGAAGTCTTCAGCAACGGCTTCACTAATTGGGAAAACGGTACTGGAACCATCAATCCTAATCTTGCTAATTTCGGCAACGGCAGATGTGGCCGAGAAAGCGGTTGTGCTGACGGCGACCGCTAGCGAAACAACCGCACCTTTCAGGGTCGTACGATTCAGCTGCATACCTTTCTCCATAGTTAAAAATTGATATGTGTAATGCATCTTGACTGGTAGTCAAAGGCAGAATACCGAAGCAAGATTAAGCATAGTTAATGAAACACCCTGTTTAGGTTTATGGAAACGTTATTGTCAAGTTAAGTTTATTGATGGGAGAAAAATATATTGTCTCTACGCTTTTTTACTGGTCTCTGAGTAGAAGCGATACGCGATCGCCCCCCATTTTTCCCATTTGTTTAAGCAACGCAGAAATCTTAGCGTAAGGTAATTTTCGATCAGCGCTAAGGATGATTTTGCCCTGGGGGTTTTGATCTAAATAGGTAGAGATGCGATCGGCGAGTTTCCCAGAATTAACCGACTGATTATCTAGAATGATTTCTTCCTGTAAGGTCAATCCCACCACCAGTGGATTGGTTTGCTGCAAACGCTTATTTTTATCGATTGTCGAAACACTTGAAGTGGGCAACGTCACCTTCAAAACCTGTTGCCCCGTTAAAGTCATGGAAATAATGATAAAAAACGTGAGTACCGACATCAGTACGTCCATCAAAGGCACCAAATTCACCTCGGGAATTTGGGAATTACTGTGGCGATTACGAAAGCGCATAGGGTTATTCAATGATTAAAGACACGCGCTCACCGCCAGCAGCTCGCATGAGATCCAGCTTTTGCATCATCTTTTCATAAGATAATTTGGGATCTGGCTTCAAAAACACATTTCCTTCGGCATTTTCTTGTAAATACTGGCGAATTTCTGTCTGTAGCTCTTGATTCGGAATGGGCTGCTTATCCTGGGAAGCCTGTCCGCTCTCATCCAATTCCACTACAAATTGGTTTTTGAGATCCGATAATTGGATTTCTGATTGACCGCCCGTCTCTTGAGGAAGTTGGACCTCTAAGCTCTTTTGCTTGCTCAAGGTCATGGTGATCATCACAAAAAAAGCTAAGATTCCCATCATCACGTTGAGCATCGGAATCAGGTTAATTTCAGGGATTATTGATTCTCGCTGGGCAAATCTCATAAAAAGAAACTCAAAGAGCCAATCGCAGGAGAGAATAACTTACAGGGTTTCCACAGTCACCTGTGTGGGTTCGACAGAGCTTCCTTTGGGCAAATAAGCTGAGCGGTTGGTTTGATGGGGTTCGTACCAAATCTGCCGATAGATTAGCTCCAGTTCGCTCCCCACTTCGGCAAAGGTATCCACCTGACGGGCCTGCAAAGCTACGAAAATACGCAAGACAATCAAGGCCAAAATGGCAACAACCATTCCCGCTGCCGTGGTTAAGAGGGCTTCACCAATACCAGCGGCGGCTTTTGTCGCTTGTTCAGAAGTCCCCCCACTGCCGATATTGAGATTGTTGAAGGTATTGATTAATCCAGTCACCGTTCCTAACAAACCCATGAGTGGCGCGACGGCCACAATGGTTTCTAGCAGCTTATCGCCCTTCCGCATTTTCACAAACTCCTTGTCTCCAGATGCTTCAAGAGCTAGGCGAAAGGTCTCTGGTGAGGGCTGATGTAATCGCAAGGGAGCTAATAGAAAGCGACCGATGGGCAAGAATCGGGCATGTTGGGCGATGGATTCTGCCTCATCTAAGCTACAGCGAGCAGCATCTAATACGTCATGAACAATCCGCTGTTCTTGACTGATCAGCCGTATCCAAAAAATGGTTCGTTCAAAGGCGCAAGCCAAGGTCAGTACAGACAATCCCACTATGGGAATCATGACTGGACCACCCTTAGCCAGGAAAGTATAGATTGTGGACACGGTGACTCCAAAATTAGCCAGATATCTAGAGCCCTTTGGGGTGAAGGGTCACGAGGCTAAGATAACTGAAACCCAGTGGGTAACGGGTTAAAGCCACTTCAAGATTTAATTAAATCGTTCTTAAGTCTTTTAACCGAACCGCCCAGACACATAATCGCGGGTAAAATCTTGCTTGGGATTGGTGAAAATATTAACGGTATCGTCATATTCCACGAGAAACCCGAGCTTGCCGCCTTGCTCTGTTGCCTCCGCATTAAAAAAGGCTGTTTTATCAGAAACGCGGGAAGCTTGCTGCATATTGTGAGTGACGATTACGATGGTGTACTGCTCTTTCAACTCTTGCATCAGTTCCTCAATCCGCAGTGTGGAGATCGGATCAAGGGCAGAGCAGGGTTCGTCCATGAGAATCACTTCGGGTTGAATGGCGATCGCACGCGCGATACACAATCGCTGCTGCTGGCCACCTGACAGAGACAGGCCACTATCCTTGAGTTTATCCTTCACTTCATCCCAAATCGCAGCTCTGCGGAGGGAGTTTTCCACCAACTGATCCATATCACCTTGATACCCATTGATCCGAGCCCCAAAAGCAATATTTTCATAGATCGACTTGGGGAAAGGATTGGGCTTTTGGAACACCATCCCAATTCGGCGTCTAACTTCTACGGGATCCACTTTTTTACTATAGAGATTGACTCCCCGAAAAAATACATTCCCTGTTACCTTTGCACCTGGAATTAAATCATTGGTGCGATTAAAACACCGTAAAACTGTGCTCTTCCCACAACCTGAAGGGCCAATGAACGCTGTGATTTGATGAGCAGGGATATCTAAATACACTTCACGAATGGCGGGTGTTGACCCATAAAAGATAGAAACCCCCTCCATTTTCAGGGCAGGTTCTTGAAGGTGTGGCTGTGAATCAGAGATCATAGTTGGATTGGCAATATTAGTCATCAGAGGAATCTCCGGTATGTCAAAGGAGGGGTATTCAGATTATTTCTACTGTAGGTAGGTCTGCTTATGCTCTGGTTAAGGAATAGAAACACTTTATGGATAGTGATCAGGGCTTAACTCCTGAGTGGTGTAGTTAAATTCGCCCTTTCTGGAATTTATTGCGCAACAGCACAGCAGTTGTATTCATCGTTAGGAGCACCACCATCAGCACAATAATACCTGCCGCGGCGTTGGTATGGAATTCGGGTTGAGGGCGAGACACCCAGTTATAAATTTGAATGGGCAATGCGGTGAAATCTGTCTGTAACCCTTCTAAAGACAGAGGAGGCAAAAAGGCAATAAACGTTAAAGCTCCAATGGTAATGAGGGGAGCCGTCTCACCGACAGCCCTGGATAGGGCTAGAATGGTCCCCGTTAAAATACCCGGAATGGCTTGGGGCAAGATCAAGTTGCGTATCACTTGCCAGCGGGTTGCCCCCACTGCAAACCCACCTTGTCGCAAACTATTGGGAACGGCCCGCAAGGATTCTCGCGTGGCGACAATAATAATGGGCAAAATCAACAGCGCCAAAGTCATTCCACCCGTTAAGACACTAGGCCCACCTGTAATAGGTCTCATTATTCGGGAAAAGACTTGTAACCCCAATAAGCCATAAATAATGGACGGGACGGCAGCAAGATTGCCGATATTAATCTCGATTATCTGCGTGAAAAAATTATCGGGAGCAAATTCTTCTAGAAAAATGCCTGCCCCCACGCCAATCGGAAAAGAAAGGATAGCAGTCACACAGAGTAACCAAATACTGCCGACCAGGGCCGATAGGAGACCAGCTGCAGCCGGACGCCGCGACGGAAAACTGCTAATAAATTGCCAACTGAGGCGGGAGGCACCATCGCTAATAACGTCGTACAACAACATCATTAAGACAAGCAGCCCGACAAAAGTGGCAATCCAGGTTAAAAACTCAAAAAAACGATCTAGTTTATAGCGTTTGTTGAGGGCAGGTTGAAAGTCGCTACTATGAGCATCGGGTAATTGAGGAGCAGAGTAGGGATTGGAACTCATTCGTATTTCTCTTGGAAACGGCGGACAAACCAGAAGCTAAAGACATTAAGAATAAAGGTCATTAAAAACAACATCATGCCTACGGCAAAGATGGTTTTAAAGGCCAAGGAGGTGGCTGGGGCATCTCCCAGGCTGACTTGAACGATGAAAGCTGTCATGGTTTGGACTGGAACACGTGGGTCAAGGGTCAAGGTGGGATTGGCTCCCGCTGCGACCGTCACAATCATGGTTTCTCCCACTGCCCGCGACACCGACAAGACAAAAGAAGCCACAATCCCCGAGAGGGCGGCAGGGAGAACCACACCGGTAATCGTCTCTCGTTTTGTTGTTCCCAAGGCGTAGGACCCTTGACGCAAACTTTGGGGGACCGCATAAATGGCATCTTCACTTAAGGATGCCACCAAAGGCAAAATGGAGATTCCCATCACCAACCCCGCACTCAGTGCATTGAAAGTTTTCAAGCCTGGGATAAAGGATTGCAAAATCGGAGTGACAAACAACAGGGCAAAGTAGCCATAAACCACAGAAGGCACCCCTGCCAAAATCTCCAGAATCGGTTTCAGCCATCGCCGTAGGCCGGGGGATGCATATTCACTTAAGCAAATTGCAGCTAGGAGTCCAACCGGAAGAGCCACAAATACGGCAATGAATGAGGTCATTAAGGTGGCACTCACCAGTACCCAAATCCCAAATTTGGCATTGGTAAACAAAGGGGTCCATTGCGTCTCAGTTAAAAACCGAAAGATGGATACCTCTTGAAAAAATTCAAAGGTTTCAAAAATAAGGGTAAAGACGATCCCTAATGTGGTCGCCACGGAAATTAAAGCAAAAGTCGCAAAGATATACTTAACAGCCTGCTCAGACCATTTACTGAGATTCCGCTTCGGCTGCCACAGCTCGGCATTCTGCGATCGCGCCAGGGAAGAATGTGAATTCATAGATCATGACTCAGAGGAAGACGACGGGCAAAGGATGCTGCTCTCACCCATCAATAGCATCCTTCGCCAAAAGACAAAAAAGACTCTAAAAGACCTGTGCTAGAGGACCTCGTCTAACTTGACCCCGACCGTTGATCCACCGGGGAAAACGCTGCCTGTTTTGCCATCGGCGATGCGGGTTTGAGCCTTACTGTAGATCTCCTCCGTAAGGGGGAAATATCCGACTTCTTCCACATACTGACGATTCTCTTCTGCCAAGTAAAAGTCAACAAAGGCTTTTACTTCTGGACGCTCCAAAGCTTCCTTTCTAACATAGACAAAGATGGGACGGGCAAGAGGTTGATAGGTACTATCTAGAACCGTTTCACTGCTGGGTTTCACACAACCCTCACCATTGCTGGGATCACCATCATCAATGCCAACGGCTTTCAGCTTATCCTTGTTTTCTTCATAATAAGCATAGCCAAAATAACCGATGGCAAATTTGTTGCCCTCTACCCCCTGAACGAGGGTGTTGTCATCTTCACTGGCGGTGAAATCACCTCGACTTTTACCTTCTTCTCCTTTAACGGCATCGGTAAAGTAGTCAAAGGTTCCAGAGTCTGTTCCAGGTCCGTAAAGCGCTATCTCCTCATCTGGGAAGGCAGAATTGACCTGTTTCCAGGTGGTGATCTTGCCCTGAGCTTCGGGTTCCCACATTGTTTTCAGTTCGTCCACCGTCATACACTCTGCCCAGGTATTTTCGGGGTGAACCACCACAGAGACGGCATCAAAGGCAACAGGCAATTCAATATACTCAATATTGGCTGATGCGCAAGCTTCAGCTTCTGTATCTTTAATGGGGCGCGAGGCATTGGAAATATCCGTCTCTCCTGCGCAAAACTTCTTAAATCCGCCCCCTGTTCCAGAGACACCCACCGTCACTCGGACTTTGGGATTGGCTTTCTGGAACTCTTCGGCCATCGCTTCAGTAATCGGAAAAACGGTACTAGAGCCATCGATGGCAACTTTGCCTTCTAGGTTTGTTGCTGAACTGTCAGTACCGTTACCTGGAGAGGTGGTTTGTTCTCCACCCGCACAGGCAGACACACTAGCAACCAAAATAGCTAGGGAAACATAGCGAAATAAATTCATTGATTTACGCTTCAGAAACATAGGTGATTAATCTCCCTAACCGCACTCAGAATAAGTATAGATATTCTACATTCTGTAGGAAGATATCGGGCCAAGGTAAAGAGGAGGTTAAATTGATGATAAGACTCGCACCATTATTCAGATAAGGGAAAGTAAATTATGAGCGAATAATACAGAGTAAATACGAGACAGGATGGCGATTAAAGTTCCAGCAAAATAGATTCCTCGCTAAAATGAGATGACCCTCAATCGTTTAAGAGTAGGTTCGTGTGACTCCTCCCTATCCCTCAGAAGAACGTCCTTATAGCCAATATCGCTATTTATACCCTCGTAGCCAATACCGAGGTGAGTTTACGCCTGCCAATCTCGCTTTTAATGCGAATCTTCAGGAATTTGCCCATAAGATTAATTTTATATGCGCTCTGGAAACATCAGGGAAAATCTCTTCTATACAAGCGTATAAAGACATCAAAAAGCTTTGGAAACAGCTTAAAAAAAGCAAGGAAAACTTAGATATTGGCCGCAACCCGACTAATTAGCGGTTGTCTATGCATGACGTTTTTTAAGAAAGGTTAAATCGGCAGACAAATCAGCCATACTCAAAACTAGTAATCGGCTTTTAAGCGGGGTTCATTCAAGATAGATTTGTCGTTTATGCCCTCATTGAAGAATTTTTATGGATACGAGAGGTAGAATCACCAGTCTTTGCGCTTGTTTTTATCCTAAGCTTAGGTTTGCTGCTGCTGCAGCATACAGCGATGCAGTTAGTGCATTTATATGCTACCTAAAACCATGCACCAATCATTAAAAATTTAAGGTAGGGTTAACGTAACCCCTACGCTGTGGATGACATGAAAACCCAGTCCTCGACATCCGCTAAAGCTAAGAAAATCAAGACTCCAAAACTGGACGCTCAATTCTCCTTGGGAGAAGTAGCTTATCGGGCTATTCAGAAGCATTTTAAGAAGTCAACAAAGTACGAGGATGGTGTATTAGCGGATCAAGATCCAGAACACCTGCATCAGATGCGGGTTGGAATGCGCCGTTTGAGAACGGCCATTGATGTCTTCGCGCCCACCGTTGACCTGCCCGTGGCCGCTCAGCGATCTCATATTACTAAAATTGCTAAGCAATTGGGCAAAGTTCGCGATCTTGATGTCCTGCAACTCTGGTTCCAGCACTATTTGACCCTCGATAATGCCAGTGGGGAGGAATCGGAGCAGATTCAGCAAGTCCTAGTACGGCTCCACAAACGCCGCCAGAAAAAGTTTGCCCAACTTCCTAAGCTTTTCAAGAGCAAACACTATCGTCAGTTTATCTGTGCTTATGAAGGCTGGTTGAACCAACCGCAATACCATGCGATCTCGGTAATGCCTGCTGTCGATGTCGTCCCTGACCTATTATTACCCCTGCTCAGTCAATTGTTTCTTCATCCGGGCTGGCTAGTAGCCACCGAAACGATTGAGGGGCGGATCTATCCCATTGTTGGGGTTACGGTTGAGACCTTAGATCAAATTTTTGCGACGGAGGGACCTGCTCTTCACGATTTGCGGAAACAGATGAAGTGCGTTCGTTATCAAACAGAGTTTTTTATTCCGTTTTTTGGCAAGTCTTATCAAACGCAAACCCAAGGGTTTCGATCGCTGCAGGAATTGTTGGGACTATTCCAAGATGAAGCGATCTTGAATGATTTTTTGGCTGCAGAACTGGGATTGGCTTGGCCTCAGAAGCTCCCTGCCCTGGCAAAATTACTACAAGAGGAACGGTTTCGAAATTGGCAGAAGTGGCAAACCCTGCAGCGTAAGTATTTAGACCCTAAATTTCGCCGAACCCTCAGTCGTCGAGTGATGTCCCCTGCTATTGAACTCAACCCAGCCTAAATTTAAGGCGATACCAGTCAAGGAGAGGTTCTTAAGATAAGGCTGGGCTATCTGGATGTAGCTTATCCCAATCCCAGGCATGGGGATTGGTGGTGATGTATTGGTGGAAGGTGTGAAACGCAAACCGATGGGAAATAACATGCTGATCAACCTCCTGCTGCCAGAGCGGTTGATGGGGTAATGCTCTCAAATGATTGATGCGCTGGGTCGCCATCCTTTTAAAGGTTGTGATCCAATTGAGTAGGGAATGCGATCGCACATTCGTTGGTTCCACTGGAGGCTGTTGAGGTAATTCTTCGACTGCTTTGTCCGCAGCAGCGATAATGCCATGAATATGATTTGGCATGATCACCCAATGGTGTAAGTTAATATTTGCACAATGGTCGAAGGACTTTTGCCATTCTTCCGCGACGAGTAGACCCAGGTCATTAAGCTGCATTTCACCTTCCACAATGTCCCCGAAAAGACACTCTCGCTTGTGGGTACATAGCGTAATGAAGTAAGTCTCTGTTTGGGGATAAGCCGATTGGAGGGCTGGTGTGGGAGTAGGAGGTAGGGCTAAAGATTGTGACACGGGAGGAAGACTATTGTTGCTGGAGGTGGTCGGAAAGATTATTGGAGGTGAATGCATTGACCTTAGAGTGCCCATCTGAGAGGTCTTTCTGAAAGATATAAATAGAATTAATGTTTAATATTGCTATTGTTAAATATTGGTTAATTAATGGTTCTAGTATGGCAAATATTTTTTTAATTTGCCGTTTCTTTCGATACAGAGTCTAATGCTTATAGCTGTAAATAATGTAGATATTGATAGAGACTTATTTTTCTGATTGTCATCAGTAAATGTGCGTAAATGATGAGCAAGGAAAATATAGTTGGGTTGTGTCGCAAAAATAGGATCTGAACGAGAACCGATGGTAATCTAGGAGGCCGTGCTTCATTTCTCTCCCGTCCATGAAAACTGCTGATCTTTT
>JANQPU010000437.1 GCA_028285315.1 Acaryochloris sp. IP29b_bin.176 | reverse complement strand
CAGGGACTCAAAGAACTCATGGACTTGCCAGAGAAGTTGACCTCCATGACTAATTTCCCTCACATGAGAATTACAGTTTAAGACGCGAATTGGTATGAATCTGCGTAGCAGAGCAGTCTAGCGAGAATTTCCAGATGGTAATAACTGCACCTCCAAAACACCATGTAGCGTTAGATTATGGCTTTCTATTGCTTGTCCACACAATTTGTGCTGATCAACAGATTCATAACCAAGAATCGCAGGCACTGCGGAGCATAGCAGAACAGACCAATATTAGTCAGTCGACTCTTCAGGAAATGGAGAAAATCCTGGGACAAGATGACACTCAAATCACTATAGAAGAATGTGCCCATAATATCCCTCTGGGAGAGCGACATGAAGTCTTAAAACAGATATTGGCAATTGCTTATATTGATGGCTATTTTGCTCCTCTAGAACGAGAATTTATTTACACACTTACTCAGTTATGGGGCTTCCGTCAATACCATATCGAGCAAATGCTGGAACATGCTCAAGGATTTGGCAGATGGCGTTCGAATACCAAGACTTTGGACGAAGAGAAAGATAGTTTATCTATTGGGGCTCGGCTGCTAAAAGGTACAGAATCGCTACTGTCGCGATCTCTTGTGACTAAATTAGCTGAATTGGAACCAGAAAGTATTGGAAACCGGATTGAGCAACTTCAGCGTGAAATTTTACTATCTGGGCCAGAGTATGACGATGCTATCTAGAAATGCGCCAAGATAGCCACAGAAGATTTTCAATTTTCAAAACAAGCACTCCAGAAGTCATCCGTAGCTCTTCAGAAATTGGGAGCGGACTTACAGCAGGCAATCCATCTTATTCATCAAAAAGCAAAAGGGCCGGGCAAATATCAAACAGCAAGTAATGTAGCTGAACATCTTGAGCAAACCCAAAAAAAACTGTCAGTTGAGATTCTGCATAATTTAGAAGCTGTCAGTGCAACATTACAGGCAAAACAAAGAGCGCTCAACCATTTTAGCATTGCCTTTATGGGTCGCACTAAAGCTGGCAAAAGCACACTCCATGCTGTGATTACAAAGGAGGGCTGGGAATCTATTGGTATTGGTAAACAACGCACTACCCGCTATAACCGAATATATGAGTGGAAAAATATTCGCATCATCGATACTCCCGGAATTGGAGCACCTGGCGGAAAAACTGATGAAGAAGTTGCGAGAAGCATTATTGAAGAGGCTGACGTAATTTGCTACGTCGTTACCAACGACAGTATTCAAGAATCTGAATTTGAATTTCTTAAGGTACTTAAGGATAAAACCAAGCCACTGATTATTCTGTTGAATATTCAATATAATCTCAGAGATTCTAGACGATTAGAGCATTTTCTGAAAAATCCAGACCGATGGTTTGCGAGCGAAGGTAAAAGTGGTATCGGTGGACACCTGAATCGAATTCATCGTTATGCTCAACAACACTATGCCAACAGCTATCTGACTATCGTTCCAGTCATGCTATTGGCAGCTCAAATGGCACAAGAATCTGAGTATGAACAGTATGCCAATCAGCTATTTAAAGCTAGTCGCATTCAAGATTTTCTTGACTCTATTCGAGTGTCACTTATTGACTATGGTGCTATTCGAAGATCACAAACCCTTTTGGGGTCAACAGTAGGATCTATTGAGCAACCTTATCAGTGGATTACTCAGCAGGTTGATGCATATAGCACTCTAGCAACTCAGCTTCAAAGCAAGCGCCAGAACCTACGTCAAAAACTACAAACGGCTCAACAAGACTCTCAAGAACAGTTGCAGCAGAGGATCAAAGAAAAATTTAAGACTGTCGTTAATCAAGTACCTCGTTTTGCTGAGGAGCATTGGGAAGCAGACAAACATCATATGCAAACTGGCTGGCAGAGATTGCTTGAAAGACAAGCCTTTGAACAACAGCTTAAAACAGTGGCTGATAATATTTGTCATGATTTCCAACAAGAAGTTCAAGAAGCCATTGCAGAAATTGGCAATGAACTCAAAATTATCAATAAGCTTCAAACTGGAAGATTTCACTTCTCAGAACAAGATTCCCACTTTTTTTTAATAAAAACTTTGTGCGAATTACAGGTAATGTAATGATTGCTGCAGGAGCTCTTTTAGCTTTCGTCTTTCCACCATTAGGTATCTTGAGTATCGCTGGAACTGTTACTAGTTTGTTAGCGGAATTCACAGGATGGTTCAAATCACGTGATCAGAAACGCCGAGAGGCTGTTAATAAAATTTCTACCAATCTCAGGCAGCAACTTAGAGTTCAACAAGACCAAGTTCTGGAACAGGCTAATGATAGTTTTCAGGAGTCTTGCCAATCAGTTTCTAATGCAGTTGATGAATACTTTGAAGAACTGATTTTGGGGATTGATGCGATCACCAATCAACTAAAATCGGCCCAACGCAAATTAGATAATTCAGCGAACTATCTTAATCGCGCCTATGCAAAGCGCATTATTGATTGGTTAACGGATCGGGTTGAGCCTTTGACAGACCTTACTATTAATCAAGTTATCCGAAGGGTTAATCGGAAATTTGGTGTCAGCTTTCATATTGAAACGACAATGGCCATGCCGTTGAATAAATCTGAAGAAGAAATTTGTAGAATTCTACAGGAAAAAGTCTCTATTCAATCTCAAGAAGTCTGAAGAAAAGGTTTTTTATGACTCAAAATAATCAAACTTTTAAAGCGGCTAACCTAACTCAACGCTTTGAAGAAGCCTGCACCCAATTTGACCACCTACTCATCTCTGCTAACTCTGAAGAACTAACAGTACTTCGGCAAAAATTGCACGATGGCTTACAAGACTATAGGCAAAAAGGGGCTTTAACCGTTGCCTTTATTGGGCAGTATAGCGCTGGTAAATCTACTATTATTTCTGCCCTGACTAATCGGCGAGATATCCATATTGATGCTGATATTGCCACTGGTACAACAACACCCTATGACTGGAATGGTATCAAAATTGTTGATACGCCAGGTCTATTTACTGACCGCACTGATCATGACGACATTACCTATGAGGCAATCTCTAAAGCGGACCTTCTAGTATTCTGCTTGACTCATATGCTATTCGATACTCACACGGTCGAAAACTTCAAAAAGCTGGCTTACGACAAAGGGTATCGTTGGAAAATCATGTTAGTGGTTAACAAAATGTCGGCTGCCGCCGGAGAAGAATCTCAAAAAATCACTAGCTATCGCCATAGTCTGAGCGAAGCCCTCAAACCTTACAAAATTGATGAATTTCCCATTAGCTTTCTTGATGCAAAAGATTATTGTGAGGGGATCGACGAAGATGATGATTTTTTGATTGATATTAGCTGTTTTGATACTTTTATCTCTGAAATTAATCAGTTTGTCGAGCGCCGGGCTTCACTCACTAGCTTGGATACTCCAGTCCGTATTGTGCTGAGCTGCCTGGACGATGCACAAATCGGCTTTGCCCGTAATTCTGATGAGGATACTGCGTTTCTTGAGGTTTTATCGAGACTCTCGCGACGGATAAATAAAGAGCGTGAACGCTTACGGACCAGGACTAAGAGCATTACGCTAGATATGTCTACAGCGATTGTAGAAGAAGGGAATAAACTAGCATCTGCTGTTGGGAACCAAGAATTTGAAACCCTAACAAAAAAAGCTGAAATCAATGTTTGTAACCACTATGAGAAAGCAGGAGAAGCACTGGAGAACAAGATTGCAGATGCGATTGAATCTATTAAGCATGAAGTTGAAGCTGAACTGCAGAGCAATTTGACCCAAGCATTTGTTGCTCAACTCAAATTTACTGGTGGTGTCACCAACCAACCTTCTGAACCTAACGTCAACTATAAGCAAGTCCAAGGTCAGGTTGAGTGGCTTCAGAAGATTGGGAATCAAGTTGGCGCAAAAATCACCCAAGCTGCAACAAAAGAGCTGGCAACAGTAGGGTCAGGTTTTTTAAAATCCACCAGTGTCGCAGGTAGTAGTCTGCATCAAGGCGTCTACAGTATTGGAAAATTCATTGGATTCAAATTTAAGCCTTGGCAAGCAGTTGGCATTGCAAAGAACATTGGTAATGCAGCGATGTTATTGGGACCAGTTCTCGCCGTGGTAGCTATCGGCATGGATATACATGCTATGCAGAAAGAGCAAGAGCATGAAGAGGCAATGGCTAACGCACGACGGGATATAACGAGCCAGTTTCAAGCGATTGCAGTAGACCTTGAACAACAAATTGCTGGGCAAGTTCAAGAATTTGAATCTCAGGTTTATGGACAGATTGAAAGGGACATAACTTCAGCACGTTATCAAACTGAGATGTCTATGGCAGAATCTCACCAAGAACTACATCAACTTGCAAATATTAGGCAAGATCTGGAGCTTATTCTCAAAGATATTCTTCAAGCTGTATCCCCAGTTGTTGTGTGAATTTTCAGTGGCCTATTCCTTCTCAATGGGCTACTACTGCATGGTGATGAAGAGTTGGCTCTGCAATCCAGGCTGTTAGATCGGCTAAGGCGCGATCGCGATACACCCCATATCGTTCTCGCTTATTCCGAATCCGCTGAGGAAGATCGGGAATAATGCCAAAGTTAGGTGGCATCGGCTGAAAATGCTTCGGTGTAGCCGAACCGATGAACTCAAACAGAGCACCACTCATGGTTGTTGTCGGTAGGACTACAGGCTCTAGCCCTTGGGCCAACCGCACCGCATTAGTTCCTGCCAACCAACCTCCAGCCGCCGCTGCTGTATAGCCTTCCGTCCCGATCAATTGTCCTGCCGCCAGTAGCGTAGGACGTTGCTTAAACTGCAACGTGGGATGAAGCAATTCAGGAGCATTGATAAACGTATTGCGATGCATCACCCCCATTCGCACAAATTCCGCCGATTCCAACCCCGGAATCATCTGGAAGACGCGCCTCTGTTCTCCCCAGCGGAGATTGGTCTGGAAGCCAACTAAGTTCCACAACTTGCCTGCCTTATCTTCCTGGCGCAGTTGAGCCACGGCATAGGGACGATATTTCTGGTTTTCCGGTGCTTTAAAGTCGCCGTAGCGGGAGTCGAATAGACCTACAGGCTTGAGGGGGCCGTAGCGCATTGTGTCTTCACCCCGGCGGGCCATTTCTTCAATGGGTAAGCAACCCTCGAAAAATTTCGCGGTTTCTTGTTCAAAGTCTTTTAGTTCAGCTTGCTCCGCTTCACAGAGGGCCTGCCAAAAGGCTAAATATTGCTCCCGATTCATGGGGCAGTTGAGATAGGCCGCTTCGCCCCGGTCGTAGCGAGAGGCCAAAAAGGCCACCTCTCGATTAATAGATTCCCCCACAACGATGGGACTCGCGGCATCAAAAAAGCTGAGATAATCTTGTCCCGTAAATTGGTGCAAACTCTCCGTTAAGGCCGCACTCGTCAATGGCCCAGAGGCCAACACGACGATGCCATCTGGGGGTAAGGTGGGGACTTCACCCCGGCGCAATTCTACACAGGGGTGCGCAGCCAAGGTCTCGGTTAGATCGCGGCTGAAGACACCTCGGTCCACGGCTAACGCTCCTCCGGCAGGAACTTGATGTTCATCCGCCTTGCCAATAATGATGGAGCCGAGCTGACGCAGTTCAGCATGGAGCAATCCGGCAGCGCGATCGCTCGCTTGTGCGCCAAAGGAATTACTGCAGACCAATTCAGCTAGCTGATCCGTATGGTGGGCAGGCGTCAGCCGTTCTTCGTCCACAGAGCGCATTTCATGCAAAATCACGGGCCATCCTGCTTGGGCAATTTGCCAAGCTGCCTCCGTCCCTGCGAGTCCGCCCCCAATCACCTGGATAGGTTGTTTATGGTCCATATTATTTGTCTGCAAGCGTCTCCTTTACCAGGATAGTTGCAGTCTTTGCCCTTAGGGTGCGATCGAGGATTGGCGGGTATCCTCTCCTGGTAGCAACGTCACTCGACAAGATCGTCGCGCATTGGCAAACTGCGGGTCTTGCCAAGAAAAATCAAAGTGGCTGACGGTGGTAATTTGCGGTGCCACCCGACGAATGGCCGCCATTTGAGCTTCTAAGGAGGGGCGACTGCGGAAGGCTCGCCCCCATTGGCCCGCAATCACAGGTTTTACCTGGGCACCAGTAGCCCGCTTCAGGACCTGCTGGACTTGCTGCACAATGCAGCTGGTGTCCCCGCAGGTGCCATAGGACATGGCATGCCATTCAATATTCTTGGGAAACCGATGCCAGGGCTGCATTCTGGAGTCATAACCTTTCCCAATCCGGCGATTCGCATCAGGAAAGAACGCTGCCCCAGCGGGAATGCCTTGGCGCATGGAGGTGGTGGCAAAGATCGAGAGATAGTCGACAATCCCTTGATAGGCATGGGCGACACTGAGCAGCCACAAATCCCAGTTGAGACGCCGAGTGCGAACGTCAATCGGCGGTAACTTGCCCTTAGGGATGTTGCGGCCTTGCCAGAGAGCAGCTTTCTCCTGGGGGTATTGAGCGTCAATACTTTTTAATTCCCCAGCCGCAATCCGCCCCTGCTGCAGATAGCGTTGGATAACCGTCCGCCCTTTCTGATTGGTGGCTCGGTTAATCAGGGCTTGTTGGGCCGCATTGCCAAAAATCCATAGATCGCTAAGCTTACTGCTCACTGAGGCTGCCCCCTTTTGCCTAGGGTAGCGAATATAGTCGAATAGGACGCCATCCGGGCGGCGCTGTAACACTGCCTGTAGCATCCGAGCATAATCTTGACGGGCCTGAGGACTATAGGGGTCCACAAAGGCATTATCAATGTCGCCATCTAAGCTGATATTGGCATCTGTGTGATCGGTGAGGGTCAGGCTCGTTTGGCCGTTGCCGTTACGAGCCATGGCCGATCGTCGATCAGGGCGTTGAGCATATTGATGTCCATAATTGAGGCTAAATAGCCAGGCATACACTTTTAGACCCCGAACCTGCCCTTTTTTGATCGCTTCGGCGTATAAGTCTCGATTGGCATACTTTGGATTTCTGACTTCTGAGGGCCAAATCGTCGGGTTATTCGCGGCAGGCAATAGAACGCGCCCGTTATAAAACACCTCCACATACACTTGGTTATATCCACGACTGACAATCCGATCGAGGAGCGTGTCTAATACACCGGGTTCTAAATCACACTCATGGAGCCG
Source organism: Acaryochloris sp. IP29b_bin.176 (assembly GCA_028285315.1). Lineage (GTDB taxonomy): Bacteria > Cyanobacteriota > Cyanobacteriia > Thermosynechococcales > Thermosynechococcaceae > Acaryochloris. Next base: position 9,043 of record JANQPU010000437.1, on the reverse strand, counting down.
TAACCAGATGGCTTGGTTACGGGGCCAATTGCGCGATCGGCATTCCTGCAATCGGCGTGCATCTTCGGCCACTTTCTGGTCATAAGCCCGCTGAGCAGCGGCATCTCCGGCAATTGCGGCGCGCAAGAGTTTGAGTTTAGCTTTGGCCTCACCGGGTGGAGAATGGCAGAAGCCTGGTACTTGCGCTTGCGCAGGTGAGATGCTAGTGCTGATAGGCAAGATAAGCGAACACAGCGCCAGCGGCAACCAAGAGAATTTCTTTGTCATAGGGTCAGTCAAGGAGTACAGAAAGTAATAACGTTTAAATTTCACCTGATCACGAACCACCTATCCTGCAATCTCTGGGATTAGCATGGCTGGCAGAAGCATCTATCCCCACTTATAGAATGCTGGGGGACCGATTATGCACTGACTTAAGGATGAATCAAGCTTGGATAGCCCAGAATGGCTCAGACCAGGCTCAAATCATCGTTCTGCACATATCGGCATGCTATTCTCTTTGACGCAGTGTTATTCTCAGCAGTTCCAATCATGACGCCCCACGGGCTGGTATGGCATTAGAGGAGAGGATGCTAAGGAATTGCGATCGCACCCAGTAATTGCTCGACAATCCCTTGGGCAGAATGTCCGGCAGCAGGAATCAGGCGATGGCGAAGCACGTAGGGGGCTAAAAACTTCACATCATCGGGGAGCACGTAATCTCGCCCGTTCAGCAACGCCAAGGCTTGACTTGTCCGCTGGAGGGTTACCGTTCCCCTAGGACTAATACCGAGGGTAATATCCTCATGCTCCCGCGTCGCCCGCACAAGAGCCAAAATATAGCGTTGAACTGAGGATTCCACATGAACAGCCGTACAGTCTTGCTGGAGCTGTTTGACCTCCGCCAGCGTAATACAGGGCTGTAATGTTTGAAAGGTTTTACCAGACTGCAAGCGTTCCAACATTTGCAGCTCCTCCGTTTCCGAGGGATACCCCAGACTTAAGGCCAAGGCAAACCGATCCAGTTGGGCTTCCGGCAACGGAAACGTACCTTGATATTCCACGGGGTTTTGGGTGGCAATCACAAAAAATGGATCGAGGACAGGATGGGACACGCCATCAATCGTAACTTGAGCTTCTTCCATCACCTCTAAGAGGGCCGATTGGGTCCGAGGGGTAGCCCGATTAATTTCATCGGTGAGCAACACATTGGCAAAAATTGGACCCGCTAGAAACTCAAATTTGCCTTCCTGGGGATTCCAAATATTGGTTCCCGTCAAATCACTGGGCAGCAGATCCGGCGTACATTGAATCCGGTGGAATTGACCGTCAATCGAGCGAGCTAGAGACTTCGCCAGGAGGGTTTTACCCACACCAGGGACATCTTCTAAGAGGGCATGTCCCCCAGACAGCAGGGCAACCAGCACTAACTGAATGGCCTCGTGTTTACCGACAATAGTGGTTCCGAGGTTATCTTGCAGACGCTGCAATTGAGGCCGGACACTGGCAAGGGTATTCACCATAGTTACCTAACTAGATGGGTTATACAACTGCTGCGAGGGATGCCCGAGCCATCTCACAATCCGCTTGAATTTGGGCTTTGAGATCTGCTAAAGAGGCGAATTTTTGTTCCGATCGCAGAAATTGCTGCAAATGCACAGTCAAAGTATGCCCATATAGATCCCCCGACCAATCGAGCAAGTGAACTTCTAAGCTGGGTTGCTGTCCTTCTACTGTGGGCCGACAGCCCCAGTTCATCACTCCGCGTTGCGGTTGCGACCAGCGTTCGCTGGTGACGCTGACGCTATACACTCCTGTCCGTGGGCAAAATTTGTCAGTAGGTATTTGCAAATTGGCGGTGGGAAAGCCCAAAGTCCGTCCTACCTGCTGGCCAGAGACTACGACTCCAGTGAGGTCATAGGCCCGCCCCAGCATTTGATGTGCTTTTTCCAAGTTGCCCTGGAGCAATGCTTCGCGGATGGCAGAGCTGCTGATCGCTTCTGGACCGCTGGTTTGCGGTTCGGTAATGGAGACGGAGATGTGATACTGACTTGCGATCGCCACTAAATCTGCCGCCGTACCTGCCCGTTGACAGCCAAAACAGAAATTAAACCCCACACTGATAAATTGTGCCCCTAGCTTGGCAACCAAAATATCCTCGACAAACGCTTGAGGACTGAGATTGGCTAAAGCTTGATCAAAGGGAATCAAAACTAGCTGATCAACCCCTAGATTTTCTAGCAACCTTGCTTTTTCAGGGAGCGGGGTGAGGAGAGACTGTTGCTCACCCGAGAAAAAGGCTTGCGGATGAGGGTCAAAGGCAACAACGGTTACCTGCGCTGGGTCTGAACGAGCAGACAGCAAAGATTGAATGACTCGGCAATGTCCCTGATGAATTCCATCAAAGTTGCCAAGAGCAACTACCGTTGGCGTTCGTATCGTCTCTAAGGATGAAGTAACCCACACAACTCAAATTCTGACACAGTTTAGGTCCGTCAGCTTACTCATGCACCGAAGAAATCGCACGACCTAGCTCGGCATACTGTAAAGAAGATTTACCATTTGGCGTCAGAGTGATGGTTAAACCTTCTTGGGCAATAATCGAATTCGTAAATCGATGACAAGCTTGACGGCCCATATCATCCAGGAAAACGTCATGATGGAGCGGGTCATGATGAAAAAGGACCAGCTGATCAACCTGAGCGGCTTCCGCAATTTTGATCGCTTCTTGCCAGGTAGAGTGGCCCCAGCCTATCTTGCTATTGCCTGCTTCATGGTATTCATCATCGGTATAGGTTGAATCATAAATCAACACATGGGCTCGATCTGCTAACGCCAAAACATTGGGATCTAAAGCATCTGGGAAATGCTCGGTGTCGGTCACATAACTCACCGTTAACCCTTGCCATTCCAACCGATAGCCCACGGATCCGCCTGGATGGTTGAGGATCGCATTACGGACAGTAATATCTTCAATGTCAACGACTTGACCCACTTCTAAATCATAAAAATTAAGACTCCCCCCCATAATTTGCAGCGGCACCGGAAAGTTGGGATGAAGCATTTGATCTGTGAGGCGCTTTTCGATGGTCTTGCCATCAGAAGCCCGCGTACCGTAAATATGAAAACGATTTCCTGGCATAAAGGCAGGGGCAAAAAACGGAAAGCCTTGAATATGATCCCAGTGAGTATGGGAAAAAAAGATATGCGCTTCCACGGGAAGCTGTTTTAGGAGTTCTTGGCCGAGGACTCTCAGCCCTGTGCCACCATCAAATATAAATTTATGGTGTCCTGCTTGCATTTCCACGCAGGGGGTATTGCCACCATATCGAACGGTGTGCAGTCCTGGACAAGCAATACTGCCTCTGACGCCCCAAAAGCGAACGGTGAGCTTTTCCTGCATAAATGGGTGGTTGATGGCCTGGACCGAGTCGGCCGTTAGTCCAATCATATCGAAGCAGTGAAACTTCTGTAGGTTTCTGTGAATTTTAGCCCAAATAGCAACAATGCGTGAGATCAAATCACCGATTGCCGTTTTTGGAAGGGTGTAAGCCAGTCCAAAAGAGGATTGAGCATACTAGTTGCGGTGAGGTTGTACTGTAACGGCGTAATCGTAATCAAGTTTTGGCGCATGGCCTGAACATCAGTGAGGATAGGCGTATCAGTGGCCCATTTATCTTCTAAATCTTCCATCACCTCTCCCGCTAACCAATAATATGTTTTTCCTCTCGGATCGATTCTTTTTTCAAATATGTCGTGATAGCGACGAATGCCCTGGCGAGTAAGGGCAACCCCTTGGATTTGAGCGGCTGGCAGCGCGGGCACATTCACATTGAACAACATCGACTCCCTTAGAGGATGCTCAATCAGTTGCTGCAAAAACTGTTGAGCAAAGTCGGCGGCAGGTTGAAAATGAGGGTCTGTGAAGCTGGCATAACTAAAAGCAACGCTAGTGATACCCTCAATGACGCCTTCCATCGCCGCTGAAACAGTGCCTGAATACAACACATCTGTGCCCAAGTTTGGGCCTTGGTTGATTCCAGATAAAACAAAATCAGGTGGGCTATCGAGTAATGCCCCTAAGGCCAATTTGATACAGTCAGAAGGCGTGCCTGAGCAGGCCCAAGCTTGGACCTGATCGGCAAAAATAGATGTCACCTGTTCTGCCCGAATCGGTTGGTGAATAGTTAGCCCATGTCCAGTTGCCGAACGTTCTCGGTCAGGACAAACTACGGTAACGTCATGGTCAGCCGCCAGGGTATTAGCTAATGCCCGCACCCCTGGCGCAAAAATACCATCATCATTGCCGACTAATAATTTCATGGGCTTACGATCAAGACAAATATTAAAGAATACAAGAGTTTCAGGCTGTCCTCTTGACGATGCTGCTTGCATCTTACAGCCGATTCAGCCCACCCTGAAGAAGTTAGGCTAGCGTGTCTTCGGAGATCGAACGTAGAGCAATTATGGCTGCAGAACTCTCTCTCATTGTCGATATGGTAGCCGTTTTAGGAACAGCGGCGGCGGGGAGCTATGTGGCCAATCGCCTCGGTCAACCGGCCTTGCTTGGCTATTTATTGGCAGGGTTAGCGGTAGGCCCTTCCGGGTTAGGAGTGGTCAAAGCCGAAGGTGCCATTAACTTCTTTGCTGAAATGGGGGTTGTGCTCCTGTTGTTTGCTTTGGGAGTCGAGTTTTCCCTAGGCAACTTATTGAAAGTTCGCAAAATTGCTCTTGGGGGTGGAACGCTCCAAGTCATACTGACAACTTTACTAGGAGGAGGCTTAGCCTTTGTTACAGGTTGGGTCGATACTCTCCCCCAAGCCATTTTTCTAGGAGCGGTTTTGTCCCTATCTTCTACTGCGGTTGTGCTCAAGAGTTTAATCGAGCGCAATGAAATGCAGACCGTTCATGGTCAAGTGATGTTGGGGATTCTGATTATCCAAGATCTGAGCTTGGGACTCATGCTGGCTGTACTCCCGATTTTGACCCAACCACCTGCGAGCATTGGCCAGGCCCTGTTCATAGCAGTATTGAAAACAGCCTTATTTTTTCTGATGGCCGTAGTGGCAGGGATCAAAATTGTGCCACCCCTGATGAAGAAAGTCGCCCAGACCGGATCTCAGGAGTTGTTTGTCCTCAGTGTAGTGGCCCTATGCATGGGGGTAGCCTTAGAAACTGCGTTGATGGGATTAGGGATTGAAATGGGAGCCTTCGTTGCAGGGTTAATGATTTCCCAGGTGGAGTATGCAGATCATGCACTCCACAGCATTTTACCGATGCGAGATGTGTTTGCCACCTTATTTTTTGCCTCCATCGGTATGCTGATTGACCCTTTATTTTTAGTCCAAAATATTTGGACGCTACTCAGTTTGGTCGCTGTGGTGATGGTGGGTAAAGCGCTCATTGTTACTGCTCTTGTGGCGCTGTTTGGATATTCTCTCAAGACTGCTCTTACAGTCGGTTTAGGCATTAATCAAATTGGTGAATTTTCGTTTGTCCTCGCTGGAGTTGCCGTAGAACTTGAGCTGTTTTCACCGCGATTGTACGGTCTGATGGTGGGGACGACGGCGATCACGTTGCTGATTACCCCGTTTATTTTCAAACTGTCTTCTTATTTATTTAGCTCCATTGAACGCCTGCCTGTGATGGGTCGCTGGTTCATTTATGCTCAACGCCCTAAAGAAGTCGCCATTCCAGAGGGTCTAACGGAACATTGTGTCGTAGCAGGCTATGGTCGGGTCGGACAAACCCTGGTACGAATGTTGCGATCGCAACAGCATCCTGTCCTTGTGATTGAAAATAACGAAGCGACTTTACAGACCTTGCGCGATCAGAACATTCCTTACCTGTTTGGAGATGCTTCGAGTGAGTTAGTGTTGCGTAAATCCAAACTGGATCGGGCGCGCGTCCTTGCGATCGCTCTGCCTGATCCTTTAGCCACCCGGCTGACTTTAAAACGGGCTTTAAGTATGGTTCCTGGCTTAGATATCACTGTCCGTGCCCATGCCATCCAAGAAATTGATGTGCTCTACCAACTGGGCGCTAAAGAAGTTGTCCAGCCAGAATTTGAAGCCTCTCTGGAAATGGGGGCTCATGTACTGCTGAATTTAGGCGATCCGATTCAGCAAGTGCAAACCATTGCCAATACCTATCGGGCAGGTCACTATCGAGAGATTGTGCCGAAACAGTTAAGCGATCGTATCCCTCCCGAGCTAAGAAGTGTTGTGGAAGGCTTAGAAGGCCGATGGTATACCCTCAAACCTGACTCTCCTTTCATTAATCACACCATTGCTCAAACCCAGATTCGCAGCCGAACTGGCGCAACGATTATGGCCGTGCGGCGGGGCCAGCGTGTCTTTCGGTATCCCCATGTCCATACTCTGCTTGAATCAGGCGATCGTCTCCTCTTGGTGGGAACTCCTCAGGAAAGACATGCCTTTGAGAAACTGCTGTCACAAGCGGTTCACGAATAATTGCTGCGGCTAAAGCTACACCCCCGTCTTCAAAGAAAGGATCACGGGCTGGTAGAATTTATTCGCTCAACTTAATTTTTCAATTCATGTCATTTTTCCTGTCTACCCTGCTTCTCGCTCAAGCAAGTCCCATTGCAGTTGCATCCGAAGTTGTCATTCCACAGGAAGTGAGGGCATTGCCTGGAGAGCCTGACAAATTCCCCGTTTTTAACAGTAATAGTCCAGAAATCGTCAAATCCGAAGGAATTCTTTTATCCACCTTTCCAGGGACAGGAAAACAATTCCCTGAAGCTCATCTTAACTATGCCTTATCAGGGCGGTTCGATGTCTTTGCGCATCATGTGACTCGCATCGACTCTAAACAAGGAAAACGTCCCCTCTATCTAGGGGTATTGTTGCATAATCCCACCAGTAAACCTGTGAAGGTGCTGGTTTTACAAGCCAATAGCTATCTCAGCCAGTCTCAAGCCCCTTTTGTAGACTTGCCTGCCCACACTGCCGATCCGGGCGGCAATATCTATTCTGGCCCTGGCAGTCGGACGGCTGGTGAGGTTCTACGCCGGGAACGTCAAGCGGGTTGGGACACCACTTTAGTTATTCCACCAGGACAAAGCAAGATGCTCGTCAATTTGCAGCTTCCTCCTAGCAACAGCCGCACGACCTGGCTACGTCTGTGGACCAACGGTAAGCTCTACGCGGCTAGTATGACTCGATATGCCCGATCCCCTGCGAAGTGGAAATTTCAGGCACCTCTCTTAGAAGACTGGAAGCAAACGTTGGCCAAGGGTAATCTTGTCACGCCGAGAGATCAGCCGCCGACACCACCTGATTCCAACGCCGAGAAATTCTTTTATGGCCGAGTCGCTGGCGTTTCGCAAGGATCAGAATGGAAAGCAAAAGTGACCAGTAAGCCTGGGGATGACAAGCTAGATATCCCTAAGCCTGGCAAAGCATTTTCCTACGTGATCAATTCTCTAGACCGCGGTACCTTAGGCACAGGTCAAATTCAAAGTGCTCCGATGCTCGTCCGCTATGAGGATACAGCTTATAAGTCTCATGGCAATTATGGGATGCGATACAGCTTGGATCTGCCGCTAAAAAACACAACCAACGATCCACACAAAATCACCCTGTCACTGCAAACTCCAATTAAAGAGGATGAGCTCACCCAAAAAGGCTTGCGCTTCCTCAAACAACCAAAAGGGCCAGCCTTTTTCCGAGGGACTGTGAAGCTCAGCTACACCGATCCCTCGGGTAAGGCTCAAAGGCGATTTTTTCATTTAGTGCAACGACGTGGTCAGCGGGGAAAAGCTTTGCTCACGCTGCCCATAAACCCCAAACAACAGAAACTGGTCAATGTTGAGTTTCTCTATCCCGCAGACTCCACCCCACCCCAGGTATTGACGATTAGAACACTGACCAAAGAGTAGATGATGAACGCTAGTCATCCCATCAATATTGGCACGACTCAAGCAGTCATTAAGCAACGATCGCTGCTATTGACCTGGCGTCGCCAAGGCTTTCTTTAGACTCAGGGTGGGACGGTGAAGATTAACGTCGCAGCCAATGGGGAATGGGCAGTTGAGTGAGTTATGGACGGTTTTTCTGGGCATTCTGCACAGATTGTCGAAAGGCACGAATGGCCGACCGTTGCCCATTCTGTTTGGCCTTGAGGATGAATTGAGGGATTTCAGTAATCGGTAAGCCAGGGAAAGCAATGCTTTCAACTTGTACTTTGTAAGCCTGACTCTGAGCATCTAACCCATAAATCGCCAGCTCATTATTTCGCAAACGCCAAATCTCTGGAACTTTTAACGCCACATAAATAGGGAATTTGTCCAAAGATTGGCTGGTGTTATCGACCTCCACCACTAAATCAGGGGGTGGATGAACAGCAAAATCTAAGGTGTCAATGCCGCGAACCACTGCCTCATTTTGGATATAGAAACAGCAATCTGGTTCTAGCCCTTTTTGCTGTTGGGTATTTTTGAGAGTCAGTGAACCGAGCTTACGTAGCTCAATGCCTAATGCATCCACTAAAACAGCCACAAAGTCATCCAAGAGCCGTGTAGGCTCTTCATGACTGGCGAGGGGAACCCTAATTTCTAGCTGTTCATTGTCATAGGCAAATCTTTGATGACGCTCTGCCCCTGTTTCTGTTAATAAGCGCTCATAGGCATCCCAATTGATACCCGTTAATATCGTCCGGGTTTCGGTCGTAGTGGAGGATATCTCTAAAGCGGGGAGGGTCGTTGTCATAGACTCCTCTTGAACAAAGCTGTTTTGCTGGATTCCCCACTATGATATCTTGTGCTTCAGGCTGGCTACAATCCAGTTGAGCAGCAGCATCATTGTGTCTGCCTTAGCACTAGGGAATGGGCTTAGGACAATGGTGGTGACAGGGTACGGGAGGTCCATACCAATACGATGGAGGGACTATGAACAACCGTGCGTAATTTCCTCAGACCGTTGCGAAGCGTTCACAAAAAATATTGGCTCAATAGCTGTTTCAGGGAGGTTGTTCCATTCAAGTTGAAGAGGGTAATGTTAGGTAAAAATTTCCCTCCACTAGAATGATGCTAACGCTTTCT
>JANQPU010000436.1 GCA_028285315.1 Acaryochloris sp. IP29b_bin.176 | reverse complement strand
CAGGGACTCAAAGAACTCATGGACTTGCCAGAGAAGTTGACCTCCATGACTAATTTCCCTCACATGAGAATTACAGTTTAAGACGCGAATTGGTATGAGAAGGTGGATGGATGTTCAGATCAAAAAAGTGGAGAAAATCACTGTGAGGGGACAGCGTTCTTTTCTCCACCAAGGTGTGAGGTAAATGGTTTAATGCATTACTCCTGTAAGCAGCACGACCGAAGGCCGACAAGATGAGACGGGTGCGCTAAGTCTTCGCTATCGATCATCTATCAGTGTAATATCCTGGCACCCAAACTTCTCTTCCCCGCCGAATAGTCCATCGTCCCTCAACCCATTGTCTACGCCGACGGATGCGACGAGCTCTTCGAGGGTTTACCCGAGGATGGACACGATGGGAGTGTTTTCGCTCCTGCACAGCTGGACGACTCCGTCTGTTAAAGATGGGCACCTTAATGGTCACATCTGCTGAAGCAGGTTGCGCGACCATCGGCGTTGTCATCAGTGGCAGTATGGTGAGTGCTGTAAGCATCAATTTTTTCATCGAAATGTCCTCCAAAACGTTGCAGATAGTCATCAGCCAAGGATTGATTTTTCCTGAAGTCGGCCATGGTCTAATAGCAAGTGTTAATGCCCCAAAGATAAAATTTACAGGGTGGGTACTTCTACTTTCTAAAGATTAGAATTTGCCTTCAATGTCATTTCGTTAATGTCTCATTACACCTGAAGTATAGGTGTAATGCAGATGGGGATACAAGGATCTAAGGTACTAATCTGTTATGCTCTATAGTCCTAGTATTCGTTGATCCTTTTTTCCTATGTAATCTGTTCTAGGAACGATGCCTAATATTGGATTTCTTGTAGTGTGGGTCGTTCCTTTTCAACGTAGATAGTACAGTCACTTTGATGATAGAAGGTCCTATCGTCCTCATCAGTACTTGCTAACCTGCTCACTCAATTATCTAAAAATAGGTGCGATTTGGAATCGCAAAAAAAGATTTTAATGATTTCTCATTAGCGTTTGACAGGCCCAAGTGCTCCCAGTTTTCTTAATAAGAACTAGAGCATTAAATTCTAAAACTTTGATGCATTTATATGACGTTGGATGTCATGATCTATAGTTTCAATAATGCATGTACTGAACAGTGAGTATCACCATTCTTGCAGTGCGATCGCAATGCCATCTCGCACATCTTGCTCTACATTGGGGTCTTCAGCTAAAACCTGTAATTTAGAGTAGGCATAATCAGGAGCGATTTGTTTAAGGGCTGCGATCGCATGCAGTCTCACTCCCCTATCCGGTGTCCCCAAAAGCTGAAGCAGCTCCGGTATTGCTTGCAGATCGGCCAGCTGACCCAGAGCGCTGGCAATGGTTTTCTTCAGGGCCGGATCAGACGTGGGCTGATGATGCAGGCAGTAAATCAATGCTTGTGTCGATCTGTCCGCTTGGCGATTTAGGGCTAGTGCTTTAACAATCGCTTCTGCTAGAGTTTGATCCTCATCATCAACTACCTGTAGTGAAGAATTCGCACGGGGCCATAACTTTTGCAACACCTGCACAGATTGATCATTGCTAATCTGTCCCAGCGCCTGCACGATCGTCAGTTTTAAGGGGATGGGGACATTCTTAGCGCTAGCGGTTGTGCATAACGCCTGAGTGGCCGCGTTGGTTCCTAAACGCCCCAGTGCCAAAGCCGCCGCTTGGCAAACTTGCACATTCAAATCATTAAGGAACGGCTGAATCAGTGCCACCGGGTCGTGATGATGCTCTTGAAAGAGATCAGCGCGATAACTAATCCCTGCGATCGCAGCTTGGCGCACTTTAGCACTGAGATCAGCCAATCCTTGAAGTAATGTCGGGATGATTTGCGGATCATGAAATCGACTCAGGGTTTCCATGACCTTCAGGCGAACAGACACCTCTACGTCAGCAACAACTTTGAGCAAGAGGGGCACAATCACCGCGTCTTGCATTTGCGACAAAGCAGAAACTACCAGCACCCGAGAAGGGGATGATTCGATTAATACGGCTAATGCATCTACAGATTGCGGGCCGATTTGGGCCAGCATTTGGGCCGCCATTTCAGCAACGTCATCATCAGTCTCTTGCAATAGCTGTGCTAATGCCATTACTGCATCCGTATGATTGAACTGGCCTAATATCCGGACCACAAACCATTGCAGTTCTGGATCATCAGCATTGTTGTAGAGCAGATCAACTAGAAATGCGATCGCAGGCTGCCCAAACTCAGGAATTTGTTTAGCCGTTTCCCAACGAGATTGGAAATCTCCGTTTTCCAGCTCAGTTAGAACAGATCTGAGTTCACTCACGATGGTTTGTAGTGGATTGCCACTGCTATTCTCTCCAAACTGATTCCACAATTGGCAGAGTTTCATGCAGCTTCAGCATAACTAAATTGCGGAAACTACATATAGGTTATCACTTTGTAACGATTGATACGAACGGTCTCAATTTGACTCGCTAAGTTAGTATCCCAATTGCAAAAATTGGCCTTGTTCAATTCTCTATTGGCAGTGACGCGAGTTCAAGAGGACGAATCGTGACCAGCAATACCGCCCCAGCCGCGCCCAAAATGAATAAATTTGAGCGCTTTAAAGCGGAAAAAGATGGTTTAGCAGTTTTACCAGAGCTGCCCCAGTTTGCCCAAATCGGGTGGGAAGCCATGGATGAGACTGACCTCACCCAGCGTCTCAAATGGGTCGGGCTCTTCTTTCGGCCCGTCACTCCCGGCAAGTTCATGTTGCGGATGCGGATGCCCAACGGTATTCTCAGTGGTGGACAAATGCGAGTTCTCGCTGAAGTGATTCAGCGCTATGGCGAAGATGGCTATGCCGATATCACCACTCGCCAAAATATTCAGTTGCGTGGCATTCGCATCGAAGATATTCCCGATATTTTTAACCGATTTCAGCATGCCGGGTTGACCAGTGTTCAATCCGGCATGGATAACGTCCGCAATATCACTGGGTCACCCGTGGCTGGCCTGGATGCCGATGAGCTGATTGATACCCGCGGTCTGGTCCGCAAAGTCCAGGACATGATCACCAATAACAGTCAGGGCAATCCTGCCTTTACCAATCTGCCTCGGAAATTCAATATTGCGATCGCTGGCGGTCGCGATAACTCCGTCCATGCTGAAATCAACGATATTGCCTTTGTCCCCGCCTACAAAGAGGGTACCCTTGGCTTCAATGTCCTCGTGGGCGGTTTCTTCTCAGCCAAACGTTGTGCTCCTGCTATTTCTATGAATGTGTGGGTTGACCATAGCCAAGTCGTTGACATCAGTGAAGCGATTCTGATTGTCTACCGCGACAATGGTTCCCGTGCCAATCGCCACCAAGCCCGCATGATGTGGCTGATTGAAGAATGGGGCGTCGAACGCTTCCGAGCCGCCGTCGAAGAACAGATGGGCGTAACGCTCCAAACTGCCGCTGAAAGAGATGAATTCGACTGGGACAAACGCGATCACATTGGGGTCCATACTCAAAAGCAACCTGGATTGAACTTTGTTGGTCTCCACGTCCCCGTGGGTCGTCTCTACGCTAACGACATGTTTGAATTTGCTCGGATGGCAGAAGTCTATGGTAGCGGCGAAGTGCGGCTGACGGTCGAGCAAAATGTGATTATTCCTAATATTCCTGACTCCCGTTTGGACTCCTTCTTAGAAGAACCGCTACTAGAAGTGTTTTCCATCAATCCTGATCCCTTGGCTCGGGCCTTGGTCTCTTGCACGGGCAATCAATTCTGTAAATTTGCCCTCATTGAAACCAAAAACCGAGCCGTGGCTCTCATTGATGAGCTAGAAGACGAGCTGGAAGTTCCTAAACCTGTTCGCTTTCACTGGACTGGATGCCCGAATTCCTGCGGTCAACCCCAGGTGGCAGATATTGGCCTGATGGGCACTAAAACCCGCAAAGAGGGTAAGACCGTTGAAGCCGTGGACTTATTTATGGGCGGCAAAGTCGGTAAAGATGCCGTGCTCGGCGAAAAAATCCAGAAGGCCATCCCCTGTGATGAACTCAAAGATGTCTTAAAAGATATTCTCATTCAGCAGTTTGGCGCTCAACCCCGCTCCACACCGCGTCCATCCAAAGGGACTGCCAGGCTAGCACGTCAACGCAGTCTGCAAGGCGCGGTTAGCCAGAACGGTTTTGCACCCCCTACTCCAGTTGTTCCGGCGGTCGAGCCTCCCGCGCCAGCCCCAGCTTCTACGTCAGCTCCAGCGGCCCAGCCCGCTGTGGTTCAGTTTGCAGCATCTGGTAAGGAAATCAACTGTGATGACAGCCAATCCTTATTGGAAATTGCAGAGGCTGCTGGAGTTGAGATTGAAAGCAGTTGCCAATCTGGGACCTGTGGCACCTGCATCGCCAAGCTGATGGAGGGTGAATTCCAGTATGAAGCCGACCCAGACGGCTTAGCGGGAGAAGATGCAGCATCAGGGCATATCTTGACCTGTATTGCCCACCCAGTGGGCAAAGTGGTGCTGGATGCTTAGTTAGTTTTTTTATTGGCTTATCACGCTTTGGCTTATCGCATCGTTTTTGGCTGATTCAGTTTTTTCATTCCTGTTTTGGAGAAGAATGCATGTTAACGGAAATGTGGTCGTTTAAGGGCCGCTACAAAATTCTACATATGACTTGGTTTGCGTTTTTCTTGACGTTTGTGGTTTGGTTTAACTTTCCACCCTTCGCCACCACGATTGGTCAAGAATTTGGACTCACTAAGCCACAACTTGGAACCATTGGTCTCTGTAACGTTGCCCTTACGGTCCCCGCCCGGATCCTGATTGGTATGGCTTTGGATCGCTACGGACCTAGAAAGACCTACTCACTGCTGTTAATGTATGCAGCGATTCCCTGTCTGATTTTTGCCACTGCTGGCGGCTTTACCCAACTAGTCATTGGCCGTTTACTCATGGGTCTTGTTGGGGCAGGGTTTGTGATTGGAATTCGGATGACTGCTGAGTGGTTTCCCCCGAAAGAGGTAGGAACAGCAGAAGGAATCTACGGGGGATGGGGCAATTTTGGTTCTGCCTTTTCCGCTTTCACGATGGTTCTCTTCGCTTCCGCCTTAAGTCTTCTGCCTGGATCTTTTGACTTTGGTGAACCTCAAAGCTTTACAGTTTTGGGTTTATCTTTTTCCAGCGCTGTGCTCAACTGGAGAGCTGCCATTGCTGGTTCGGGTATTATTGCGGCAATTTATGGATTCATTTATTACGCCAATGTCAGTGATACCCCCCCTGGGAAAGTCTATCAACGACCTAAAAGTGCTCGGGGTTTGGAAGTCACCTCCGTTCGGGATTTCTACTTCCTAATGTTGATGAATATTCCATTAACGGCAATCTTGATGGTTCTAGCTTGGCGCTTAAATAAGGTCAATTTCTTAACGCCAACCGCCATGTATATTACTTGGCTCGCTCTCCTGGGTCTGTATGCCTTCCAGTCCTACAATTGCTGGAGTGCCAACAAAGACCTCCTTGCAGGCCGGAAACGCTATGCTCCAGAGGATCGCTACAAGTTCAAGCAAGTTGCCATCTTGGAATTGACCTACATCGTCAATTTCGGCTCTGAATTAGCAGTGGTGACCATCCTTCCCTCTTTCTTCGAAGAAATCTTTGGTTTAGATAAAGCCATGGCCGGTATTATTGCCTCTTCCTATGCCTTTATGAACTTAATGTCCCGTCCGGGGGGCGGTCTTATTTCTGACAAAATGGGAAGCCGCAAATGGACAATGGTGGTTCTCACAGCAGGGATGGGAATTGGCTACTTAATCATGAGTCAAGTCACCAGCAATTGGTGGTTGCCGGGTGCCGTCATGCTGACAATGGCCTGCTCATTTTTTGTCCAAGCAGGGGAAGGATCCACGTTCGCCATTGTGCCTCTTGTCAAGCGTAGAGTGACAGGACAAATTGCGGGAAATGTGGGTGCTTACGGTAACGTCGGCGCAGTTGCTT
This sequence comes from Acaryochloris sp. IP29b_bin.176, assembly GCA_028285315.1. Lineage (GTDB taxonomy): Bacteria > Cyanobacteriota > Cyanobacteriia > Thermosynechococcales > Thermosynechococcaceae > Acaryochloris. The sequence continues at coordinate 5,224 of JANQPU010000436.1, read as the reverse complement.
ATCTAACCACTCGCCTTCTGTTTGTGGACGGCGCAGGTGCTACGCCAGACATGGCCGCCGTTAACTCCAGCTTTTTCCAAGTCTTAGGAGTAACAGGTTTGATTGTGGCCTTCCTTTGTATCTTCTTCCTAGAAGAGCCTAAAGGTTCATTTGCAGAGCATCATGAAGGTGAGGAGCAATCAACTAATAGCCCGATAAGGGCCAAGTATCCTACAACGCTGTAGATTTACATCAGTTATAGACTGATTCAAAATTAGACTTAGCTTTTGGCAAAAACCAGAGGTTCATTGAATCAATGAACCTCTGGTTTTTGTATAGAGGAATCTTCTTTGATCCATGTATCGGCTTCACCACAATGTATTAATTGAGCTATTAATTGAAAATGAATTTATCTGTGAAAAAGATTATTATCTTTACCTCAAGTTTTCTAAAACGGACAGATATTTAATGCAATTAATGCTTATAATCCATGTGAATCATTCATATCCCTATCCTTATTGTACGAAGAGATACAAATCGGGTTAGGGGTATTCAATAAACTGAGCGGACGTTGAACTTAAGTTGTTCATAAAGTTCAGCTCATTAATCGGTGTGAGGTTATTGAATTAGCATGTCAAAACGTTTTCCCTGGTACCGCCTTCTTCTAAGTACCAGTATGTTCGGAATCGCAATGGTGAATTGCCTTCCTGCGCAAGCAGCGCCTGAGGCATCAACCCTTGATGTTACTGCAGAACAATTAGATATCGTTCCCAACGATGATGTCGTTCCAATGCCAGAGTTACCGACTATAGATGGCGACCTGGAACTTGCCCAAGCAGTAGAAACCCCCGACTTGGCATCTCCCCAAACTTCTATTGCAGACATCGCTGGGACTCAAAGCGATCCCTATTTCCCGGCTGATCCGAGTCTGCATACTTCTGACGCTTCCCTAGGCCAGGTTACTTCTGTTTCTCAACTATCCGACGTCCAGCCCGATGACTGGGCCTTTCAAGCCATTCAGTCTTTGGTCGATCGATACGGTTGCGTTGCGGGTTACCCCGATGGTACCTTCCGTCCCAGCCGAGCCATGTCCCGTCGTGAGGCTGCGGCTTTAGTCAATGCTTGTTTAGATAATTTGAGCAATCGTTTTGCCACAAAAGAGGACTTGGATGCCCTCAAAGCGCTGCAGGATGAATTTGCGGCTGAACTCGCTACCCTTCGAGGTCGTGTAGACGGCTTGGAAGCTAGAGTCGCTACAGTGGAAGTGCAACAGTTTTCCACCACGACGAAATTGAACGGGGAAGCAATTTTTGCCTTTAGCGGTGTAGCGGGGGATGATGCGACCAATGGCGATGATATTAGCGGACGTGTTTCTTTGAATCAACGAACGCGTTTAAACTTCATCACTAGTTTTACAGGCAGAGATCGGCTGTATACGCGTCTCCAAACCTCCAATCGCCCCGTTAACTTTGATGATCCCACTGTGGGGGGTCTACCAGGTATCAGTAATACTGGGACACTTCAAACCCGGCTTTCCTTTGACACAGGTAATACGGATAATGGCGTTATCTTAGACCGCTTGGATTACAAATTCCCCGTCGGAGACAACCTGGATGTCACGGTGTTTGCGAATGCAGCGTTCCACCACTACTATGCCACCACCATCAACCCTTACTTTGAAGGCTTTGGTGGCGGTAAGGGTGCGCTGTCTTTCTTTGGTGAGCGTAATCCCATCTATCGGATTGGTACAGTTGCTATTCCTGGCGTCGCTGGGGTAGGAACAACCTATACCATTAACAAAGACAATGATTTGCGCGTCGACTTAGGTTACCTGGCGGGTCGTGCCAACCAAGCCACCGCAACAATCTTACCCAACGGAGAAGATGAAGGTGGACTGATTGAAGGAACCTACAGTGCCCTAGCTCAAGTTAGTTTCAAGCCTACTGAAGGATCCCAAATCGGCTTAACCTACATTCGAAATGAAGCGCCTGATGGGAATATCCGCTTTGGTACTGGTACCGTCTTGTCGAATATTCCCTTTAACGGAACGCCACTTAGTAGCAATTCTTTTGGTATAGAAGGCACCTTCCAACTCGCCGATTGGATTGCGGTTGGTGGTTGGTTCGGCTATACCCTCGCAACTGAAGATGGCACGGGCAATAAAGCTGACATCATCAACGGTGCAATCAATTTTGCCTTCCCAGATTTAGGTCTTGAAGGAGCAACTGGAGGCGTCATCTTTGGTGTACCCCCCACAGTGATCGATAACGACAACATTGCGGCTGGGGAAAACCCAGATCAGACCTTCCATTTGGAAGCCCTTTACTCTTTTCCGGTTAATGACTTCATCACCATTACGCCTGGTGTGATTTATCTCATTAATCCTGAAGGGAATTCGGCTAATAGTGACATCTTGGTGGGTGTAATTCGGACCACCTTCAAGTTCTAGGCCAACACTGAGTAGATAGAAGTTAACTTACTGGGGGACGAAATCATCTTTTCCTCCAGTTTTTTCTAACCCTTATTTTGACGAGATGTCAGGGCCAATATTGAACTTGGGGGGTAATAGCCTTAGTCTTTTGAAAACTTGCCTATCTGCTGAGGAATGATTAAATTGCATGCAATTGATGTTTAGATTGCATTCTTAAAATTGATTAGTAGTCAATCTTACAATTTTTGATTAGATTCTTGTTGATTATAGAATTGGCTATTTATTTCGATTTTTCTGCTAATCTCCTTCCTGATTCAGTACGTTTATGGCAAAACCCGTCAAAACCTTATGCCCTTATTGCGGTGTAGGCTGTGGATTAGAGGTCTTACCTCCGGCCTTGCCAGGTAAACCTGTCAATCGAGATAGCGCGGGCACGCCGATATGGCGAGTGCGAGGCGATCAAGCCCACCCTTCTAGCAAAGGACAAGTCTGTGTAAAAGGGGCAACCGTTGCCGGAGCATTAGACAAAGATCGGCTGCGCTATCCTATGATGCGAGACTCTCTGGATCAACCCTTGCGGCAGGTCACTTGGGAAGAGGCTTTAACGCGAGTCGTCAGCGAACTCAAATCTGTTCATGCGAACCAAGGTCCAGAAGCGGTATGCATGTATGGATCGGGGCAATTCCAAACAGAAGACTATTATGTCGCCCAAAAATTGTTGAAAGGCTGTCTAGGAACCAATAATTTTGATGCAAATTCTCGTCTCTGTATGTCCTCAGCCGTAGCAGGCTACATTCAAAGCTTTGGTTCAGATGGTCCTCCTGCTTGTTATGACGATTTGGACCTGACGGACTGTGCCTTCTTAATTGGCACTAATACTGCAGAGTGTCATCCGATTGTGTTTAATCGGTTGCTAAAACACCACAAGAAAAATCGTCACGTCAAGATAATTGTAGTTGATCCCAGACGCACCAAAACGGCGGAGAAGGCTGACCTCCATTTAGCGATTAAGCCTGGTACCGATATTCATCTGCTGAATGGTATTGCCCACTTACTCATGCGCTGGGGGAAATTTGACTCTTTATTTATCGATGAATGTACCTCCGGTTTCGCCAGTTTTGCGAGTGTTATTAGTCAATACCCACCTGAGCTAGTGGCAAGAGACTGTGGCATTCGAGTTGATGAGTTAGAGAAGGCGGCTCAATACTGGAGCGAATCACAGCGGGTACTCTCGCTGTGGTCGATGGGCGTGAATCAGTCGACTGAAGGAACAGCGAAGTGCCGCACCATTATTAATTTACATCTGATGACGGGGACCATCGGTAAGCCAGGCTCAGGCCCATTTTCACTGACCGGGCAACCCAATGCCATGGGTGGCCGAGAAGCTGGGGGCTTATCTCACATTCTGCCGGGGTATCGGGTGGTGAAGAACCCGCAACATCGTCAGGATGTCGAAAAAGTTTGGCAACTTCCAGAAGGCAGTATTTCACCGCAGCCAGGTTTAGCGGCTTGGGATATGATTCTAGGGTTGGAAAACCGAAGTGTGAGTTTTTTCTGGGTGGCTGCGACCAATCCGGCGGTGAGTATGCCAGATATTAAACGCACCCAAGCTGCCCTACGAAAATCTCGGTTTACGGTCTATCAGGATGCTTACTACCCGACGGAAATGGTCGACTATGCCCATGTGATTTTACCGGCGGCTCAGTGGGGTGAGAAAACGGGAATCATGACTAATTCAGAACGAGTAGTTACCTACTGTCCCGCTTTTCGAGATCCAATCGGTGAAGCCAAAGCGGATTGGGAAATTTTTGCTGAAGTGGGACGCCGTCTGGGATTTGAGCAAGAGTTTGCCTTTGCCGATTCTGCGGAAGTTTATGCTGAGTTTGTGGAACTGACGCGCGATCGCATCTGTGATATGACCGGACTCAGCCATGAGCGTTTGCAACATGGCCCGATTCAATGGCCTTTCCCAGACTGTGCTGTGGGGGACACTGGCGGTGCCACGGCCACTGGGAAGCGACTGTATACCAACCACCGATTCCCCACAGAAGATGGCCGCGCCAAGTTCTCAGCCTTCCATGCTAAGGGATTGGCAGAACCCCCCGATCCCAACTATCCTTTTGTGCTGACTACGGGTCGACTCTACGGACACTGGCATACCCAAAGCCGCACCGGGCGGATTGAAAAGACAGCAAATATGCACCCTAATCCTTTTGTTGAGGTTCACCCTAGGGATGCAGCCAGAATTGGGATTCAGGAGGGGGAAGTATTGGAGGTGCGATCGCGTCGTGGCTTTGCCCACATTCCCGCCAAAATTACGAAGGCAATCGCCCCTGGCACTGTATTTATGCCTATGCACTGGGGAGCGTTGTGGGCGAAGCATGCTGAAGTGAATGCATTAACTCACCCAGAGGTCTGCCCCATCTCTTTAGAACCAGAATTGAAAGCCTGTGCAGTTCAGCTTGTGCCCGTGAAAACCTTACCTGTAGATTCTAGGGAAAATCTTATCAAGCAATCGACTTCATCCCTAGTGGCTTCCTCTAACCCATAACTGCCTTTTATTACCTTAAGCAGGGGTAATCTGGAACAGCGATATTCCGTTAGAATCTTGTTCTACCGCCAGGCCAGAGGGTCATATAGAATCAACTTGTCTACAAGTTTATGATGTTTGTGGTCTACTGAGACTCTTTGGTCAAATGTGATTCCTTGAGTGCGCTCTAAGTACAGGACAAAAAAGGTAGCACCTCTCGGAACTCATTTGCCCTCTGGTCGAGATTGAGGACAATGCCTCGTAAATGGTCAAAGCCATAACGA
>JANQPU010000400.1 GCA_028285315.1 Acaryochloris sp. IP29b_bin.176 | reverse complement strand
TTGAGGATTAAGTACGTTTTTCTGGCAATTCTACAGCCAACTTTGACCCTCAAAAGAACCAGTTTGTCTACATGGATGAGGTTTTTCAGGGATGACTAGTTAATAAAGAGTCGATACGATGCGCGTGACTACAAAAGGACAAGTGACAATCCCTAGGAATGTTAGGGAAGTTTTAGGCATAATGCCTGAGACAGAGATTGAATTTATCGAAGAGAACGGAAGATTTTATATACAGAAAGTCAGCAGCCGAAAGGCAACCAAAAAATTTGAGAAGCTGAGAGGAATAGAGACGGTCAAGATGTCGACCGATGAGATTTTGGATCTCACCAGAGAACAGTCGTGAACGGCATTTTGATTGACTCATGCGTGTTGCTGGATTTATTTACGGATGATCCAAATTGGGCAGAGTGGTCAGAAAGCATTTTAGAACGCTATAGCCTCACCAACACCCTCTACATCAACTCAATTGTCTACACTGAAATATCGATGGGGTTTGAAAAAATAGAAGAGTTAGAGAACGCGATAGAAGCATTAAATTTGAAAGTGCTAGAAATGCCTCGTGAAGTGCTATTTCTGACAGGCAAGGTATTTTTGCAATATAGAAAAAATAAAGGAACGAAAACTTCACCGTTACCTGTTTTCTTTATTGGTGCTCATGCTTCTGTTTCACAATTTGACTTAATCACTGGAGATGTTAGCAAATATAAAACGTACTTTCCGCAGGTCACACTGATCCACCCTTAGTGTTAATCCTGTAGAGGATTACTGAGAATTCATCGATGACATTCAGCAGCCTACTCCAAAAATGAACTGATGGTAAGGCAAATCCGAACGCACCTGATGTTTGATGGCACCGCAGAAGAAGCAATGAACTCCTATGTCAGCCTTTTTCCCAACTCTGATGTTCAGGAGGCAACCTACTACTCTGAGGGTGAGAACAAAAGTAAATTAGAACAAGCTATGTTCACTTTAGATGGATTTGACGCCTGCATCGCCAGTTGCGTCCTTGCCAACTGATACCAAACTGTGCCTGCAAGCGTAGTTCTCAAATTTGTGAAATCCTCTCCTAGCCTACTTTAGTCACTAATCAAAATTACACTCTTGGATACTTATTGGTATGACAAGGGTCCTGTAACTCCTATGTTTCTAATCCTTCCAGTCTTTTCTTCATAAAGACATCGAAGTGCTAAAATTCATATATAGTAAGCTTTTTAAGCTATAGAATTGCCTCAAAAGTCTTACCTTTGTCATGTCCGACGAATTATGAAGTATTCCCCCGATGAGATCTGTAGAGCAGCTAAGGCAATACAACCTTATATTGTGGAACTCCTTGATGCTCCGAATGCTCAACGGCTAGAGAGGCAGCTAGAGGGTTTATTGTCTGAGTCTTCATTAAAACAAGGCAGTCATACTGAACTTTCTTCTCTATTGCTTGAGCATGAAGCCACCCGAGACTGGATCAGACTCTATTTGGAAGAACAGTATCCTGCTGAAGACATCCTCAAAGCACTCAGAATTTATTATCCTCTCCCAGGACTCATGAATCCTGTTGAAAGTCCCCGATATGTTTGTCCCGTCGAAAAATGCCATCAGGATTGGTATCGTCACAAGCGAGAGGAAGCAATTCCTATGTGCCCAATCCATGATTTACAGCTAGTGATCGATAGCTGATTCTAAAACAATGCAGTTCTGCTCTTTTATTCTTAGCTTGGAAGTCAACCCTTAGCAGCGTTGCTGCTGCGCCGTTGCAACCACCCTGTTAAGATAGCTAACGAAAAAATTCCTAAAACCGCAAATACTATCAGCAATCGGCCATTGCCTTCCGCAAACATTCCCGAACCAATGGCTACCACAGGAGTGTTGGAAATCAGCACACCAATAGCAAGTGCAGGGACAAACTGTATCCATTTGGTTGTGGTTAACCCTGCTCCATAGCTGACAAAATCAAACAACCCCGTCATTAAAAATCCCGTTAACAGGAAAAAGTTACTTTCTAAATGTCGTTGGCTGACTTTGTCAACTTTGTCCATAAATCGGGTTCCCACTAGCTTCTCCACCAAATTTCGGCCAAATTGTTTGGCCAGGTAAAATCCCAGACTGCAGGCGAATAGATCGGCCAAGACTACCGTAATGAGTGCTGTCCAGAAATTAGCTAGGACACTCCCAGCCAAGAGAGACCAAGCGGTACTCGGTAAGGCAGGAATCACCACACTGATAAAGCGCAGGGCAAAAATGCCGATCGGTGCCCATACGCCCATATATTTGACGTTTTCCCGGATTTTTTCCACGCCGTATTGCTGGATGAACCAGATTGAGATCGCGACTAAACCCACAATCAAGATGAACTGAATACCCTTGCGTAGTGTTTTATTCATGGAAGAGAAGGTTAACGTGTGCCCTTGATTCTAAAGCAGTTGACTTAAGTATTGCTTAATATTCTCTCTTCGGTTTAGTCTGGAGCTGTCCTATCCGCTCTTTACCATCAGGAATCATCTGCTCCATGTTCAAAATCAACTCAAGCTCTCACCGCTGACCCATAGCCATCCCTGATGATTACACTCATGGATACTGTATCAACGGATCCATATCCCATTGGGCATTGGATTGGATATTTCAAACCAAGATTGGTTTTCTTTATACCTAGCATTAATTAGGCTATGAGTTTAGCAACCAAAGTGTTGTTAAACTATGTGAAGTGCTCAACAGGCAAAATTTAGTGATCACAACTCAACCGAAAATTATTGTGCTGGATGATGATCCCACCGGATCACAAACAGTCCATAGTTGTCTGTTATTAACCAGTTGGGATGTAGAAACGTTGCGGATAGGGTTGGCGGATAGCGCCCCTCTGTTCTTTATTCTCACTAATACCCGTGCCCAGCCTCCAGCAGTTGCAGCAAAGATGATTCGGGAAGTTTGTCAGAACTTAAAGCAAGCGATCGCAGCCGAAGGTATCACCCAGTTCTTAGTGGTCAGTCGCTCAGACTCAACCTTGCGAGGACACTATCCCCTCGAAACTGATGGAATTGCGGCTGAACTCGGTCCCTTTGACGCCCATTTTTTAGTGCCTGCCTTTATTGAAGGGGGGCGCGTTACGCTCGATAGCGTCCATTACTTAATGATTGATGGAAAGCTGACGCCCGTGCATAAGACCGAATTTGCGAAGGATTCGGTCTTTGGATATCACCATAGCTATTTACCCGATTACGTCGCTGAAAAAACCTGCGATCGCATTCCTGCCAATCAAGTTAACCGCTTAGTCCGTTCAGACATCAAAGCAGGTCTCCAAGACCAACTCTTGCAGTTACAGGGCAACACTTGTGTGGTGGTAGATGCCGAAACCCAATCCGATCTGAATACCTTTTCAGCAGAGGTGCTGGCAGCAATCCGCAAGGACAAACGATTTTTGTTTCGCAGTGCAGCAAGTCTCCTCACAGGACTCGCCCAGTTACCACCGCAGCCAATTCCAGCAGAAGAGATGGTCCAGTATGTGCGTGAGGGAAAACCTGGAGTCTTTATTGTCGGCTCTCATGTTCAAAAAACCACAGAGCAACTAACTGCACTCCTAAAACAGTCAGCCGTTGTGGGCATTGAAATCGATGTAACCCAGTTGCAAGAACCGATCGAGGAGACCAATCTCTTAGACGCCATCCTCACCCAAGTTAAGACAGTCTACCAGCAGGGGCACACCCCCGTTGTCTATACCAGCCGTCAAGAATTAACCTTTGCAGATGCACCGACTCGGCTCCAATTTGGTCTCAGAGTGTCGGCCCTGTTAATGGATGTGGTCAAACATCTGCCCCCTGATATCGGTTACCTGGTGAGTAAAGGGGGAATTACGTCTAACGATACCCTCAACAAAGGACTACACCTAACCACTGCCCGATTATTGGGGCAAGTCTTACCAGGCTGCTCTATGATTCGCACTGGAGCTGATCATGCCCAGTTTCCAAACCTACCAGTCGTTCTCTTTCCTGGCAATGTTGGGGATGCTAATGCCCTAGTCACCGTCTACCAGCGGTTGACAACCCATTCAAGCTAATTTAACGAATATGACGAGGTGAATTAAAACATGACGATTGCGAGCACCATCCCTAATTTTTGCCAAGGCATCCAGTATTTTGGCCAGCAGTTGCCCGAATTTAGTGACTATGGCCAAAAGCCCGCTATCCCAGAGGGGCAGACCGCTATTACCTCGCCTACCAATACCGCAGCCGTCTTTCAAACCTTGCTTGCAGCAGATGCCCTCCGCTACCTAACTCTACAAGTTACAGCTAGCAAGGCTTCTGGGCATCCAGGTGGATTCGCCAGTGTCGCTGAAGGGATTGCCGCTCTCATCATGCTGGGCTATAAAAACATCGTCACCGAAGTCGGACATCATGCACCGGGCTTCTATAGCACCATGTTCTTAGACCGCTCTCTAGAAGCCATGAATATTACCACCGTAGAACAGATGCGGGAACGGTTTCGAGAAATGCATGGTCTCCTCGGGCATTTGTCAGGGCAAATTCCCGGTCTCCTCAGCCCCGCTGGTCCCCTAGGACAAGGCCAGCATTTTGCAATGGCTGGTGCCAAGCTACATCCTAATATCCTGTTTCCCGTCACGATTGGGGATGGAGGGTTAGGGGAACCCTATATCACCAGCAGTTTCGGCCATTTTCATACGGCCTACCCCCAGATCACAAACTTCCTGCCCATCCTGGTTTGGAACGGCTACAGTCAAGAACACCACAGTATGGTGTCTACCCAGTCCAATGATGAGATGATTGCCTACTGGCAGGGAAATGGGTTTGAAAACGTGATTTTGGTTAATGCCAAAGACTACGATGATGCCCATCAGCCGGGAGATTACATCGACAGTACGGCTTGTTCTTTCCAGAAACGCCTTGACTTTACCCAAGCTGTTCTAACCGCAACCGATAAAGCGGCCCAGTCAGCGTTGGGGGGACAGCTGACCGTACTCATTATTAAACAACTCAAAGGCGCAGGAGTGCATGCTCGGGGGGCAAAAGCCCACAACCTCTATCCTCAGCACACCTTAGACAATCCAGAGATTGTGTCGGCATTGAAATCGCTTGCCCTGTCACCCGCAGCCTGGGAATTGGTGCGGACCAATTTTGAGCGAGCGGGACGGGGACCAGCCGCCCAGATCGCAGTCACCGAAACCGAATTCTCGTTGCCAGAGTTAGGTAAACTTCCCCTTCAGGAATTCCCGATTCAAGGGGAGAAGCAAGTGGCAACGACGGCGATGGGGGCACTCGTTGCCGCTGTTGGCAAACAAGATCCTCATTTCATCGTTTCCAATGCTGACGGGAATGCAGCTTCTGGCATTAACAACATCAATATTGCCTTAAAAATCACCCACCCAACCCCAGATGAAACTTACTATCAGGGCCCCAAAGGCCAAGTTTACGAACCCTTGAGCGAAGATGCCTGTTCGGGTCTGGCTGCAGGGTTAGCCTTGTTTGGAGCCCGGACGCTGTGGGCTTCCTATGAATCCTTTGCCATCAATGGCTTACCCATTTGGCAAACTGTCACTCAAGCAATGGCAGAACTGCGGCGACGGACCCCCTCGACGATTACGCTGTTTACAGCTGGGGCACTGGAGCAGGGACGCAACGGTTGGACTCACCAACGTCCTGAGATCGAGGCTTACTTGGCTGCAATGATGCGCAATGGCAACATTTTCCCGTTGTTTCCCTGCGATGCCAATAGTATTCAAGTCTGTTATGAATGGGCCTTAAACACAAAGAATAAGGGCATTCCGATTACAGCCAGTAAATCACCTCTGCCCTTACGAACGACCTTTGAGCAAACTCGCCAAGCCTTAAATGAGGGGGGCGTAGCGTTGTACGATACTCCAGGCAAGCAGAAAGTGGTGTTTGCCGTGATTGGGGATATGGCACTTATTCCCGTTATGGATGCAGCCAAAAATTTACAAGATCAAGGCATAGGCGTGCGAGTCGTGTCGGTGATCTCCCCGCGTCGCTTGTATCGTCCGAGTGATGTAAGGTGGGAGGCTTGTACCGAACCCGATGGTGCATTTCTTGACGATCAAGGTTTTGAACGTTTGTTTGGTGGCGATGCACTCATCACCATTACGGGGGGAGCCAGTGGCATGTTGGAACCGATCCTGTTACGGAGCCAGTGTCGGCGCGATACCTTTGCCTGGAAACGAGGTGAAACGGCGAATAGCGCAGGCCAGTTGATGGGTTACAACGGCTTGACGACAGAAGCTTTGGTGATCCGAGCATTGGAATTATTACACTAACGATCGCTTTATCCCTTATCTACCTCCTTTGTGGATACCAAAGGGGTAGACAGTGGAAAACCAAGTATCCGGTTCTTGTTGTCTTCTAAAAAACTCAAACAGACCCATGGTTGAACCACCGATTGATACACCCATAAAAGGATTCGACTCCAACCAGCCCCCCCAACAAAACCTGATCGACGCTTGTGTTCACTGTGGGTTTTGTCTGTCTACTTGTCCCAGTTATCGAGTCATCGGTAAAGAAACGGATTCTCCTAGAGGCCGTATTTACCTGATGAATGATATCAATCAGGGAAATGCGGCTTTAACCCCATCCATTACCCAACACTTTGATTCCTGTTTGGGCTGTTTAGCTTGTGTGACGACCTGTCCGTCGGGGGTACAGTATGACCAACTGATTGCTGCGGTTCGTCCCCAAGTCGAACGGAATCAACCTCGCAGTTTGGCGGATCGCGCTATTAGAACACTTATCTTTAATTTATTCCCCTATCCTCGACGACTGCGATCGCTGCTGCCACTGCTATGGCTTTATCAAAAAGTAGGGCTGCAGACCCTGGTGCAAACCAGTGATTTTCTCCAGAAAATATTTCCTCGATTGACGACAATGGCATCCATTTTGCCGAATGTTACCCTGGATTCATTCCACGAGCAACTGCCAGACGTCATTCCAGCCCAAGGCGAGCGGCGCTACCGAGTAGGGTTGGTTTTAGGCTGTGTTCAGCAACTCTTCTTCTCTAGCGTCAATCAAGCTACGATTCGGGTCTTAACAGCCAATGGCTGCGAAGTGGTTATTCCCAAATCCCAAGGGTGCTGTGCGGCACTTCCTGCTCACCAAGGACAAGTCACCCAAGCTCAGACCCTTGCCCGCCAAATGATTGATAGTTTTGCAGATACCCATGTGGATGCAGTGATTATCAATGCAGCGGGATGTGGGCATACCCTCAAAGAGTATCACCATATTCTTGAAGAAGATGCAGACTACCGAGAACAAGCCAAACAATTTGTGGCGAAAGTTAGAGATGTCCAAGAATTCCTGATGGAAATTGGCATCACTACGGAGCTGTCGCCCTTAACGGACCAAGAGCTGAAGATTGTTTATCAGGATGCCTGCCATTTGCTCCATGGCCAAAAAATTAGCGCGCAACCTCGTCAGATGTTGCGCCAGATTCCAGGGGTTCGCTTGCAAGAGCCACGGGATGCTGCCCTCTGCTGTGGGAGTGCTGGGGTTTACAATATGCTACAACCTGAAGTTGCCAATCAGTTGGGGCAGCAAAAAATAGAGAATTTACTCAAAACGGGGGCTGCGGTCATTGCATCTCCTAATCCTGGCTGTTCGTTGCAAATCGCGAAGCATCTGCGCCTCCAAGGTCAGCAGATTCAGCTCATGCATCCTATCGAGTTGCTAGATTATTCAATTCGAGACATCAAACTAGACCCCTAAGTCCAAACACTCACCAGGTCTGCTGCTCCTCAAAGCCGCAACCTTAATTGCACTTCGCAGAAGCTGCAACATGACCATAGTTTTCTCACCCGAAATACATCCAAAAACTTAGAATGAAATTTCTAGCGTTTGTTGCAACTGGACCTGGTCTTTAGCGCTAATACTAAACCGATCTTTTTCAATATCCCGAATCCAGCTTTGGCTTTTCCCAAGACATTCTGCCAAAGCCCGTTGTGAGAGATTGTTCTTTTGGCGGGCAGCTTTGATATCACTACCCGATAATTGTTTTGACTGAGTTGTAGCTCGATATTTAGGTTGTCTCCGTCGATGCTTAGTGGAACGGCGATTTAATGTTTGCTGCCATTCTTCCGATAGTTCGAACCCTAATAGGCGGGCATTGAGCACACGCTGCCATTTGTCTCGTGGGGCAGCATCGGTCAAGCTAAAGGATTGGTTTGCGTCATCAATCCAAAATTGAAGAGCATCGTCAACATCATCAGGCATATTGGCGACCTTGGCCCATAGAGGCTGAATATCAGGGGGATACGTTTCAGGATCAAACAACGGTTTCAAACCGTAGTAATAAATGGTTTCCAGATCGCTCTCAAAGGTCTTGAGCAGACGCTTATGAGCACCGCGTATGGAGGTGGCCTCTGTTAATCGCTCTTCGCCATAGGCAATCCGTAGTAGCGTGCGTATCGTCAGTCGATGGTCCCCTCCCAATCGCATTTTAAATAAAAGCCACAGGAGGATTCGGATTTCTCCTCTATGTTGCTGCCAATTACTCATAACTTCTGTGAGCAAAGATTGGGGTAGGGTACCGTACTGATAAAAGACCGTTTGGCGGCTGTAGTCTTGTTTATTGAGAAAGTTCTGAGCCCAGATTCCAGTTCGTAAGGTAAAGCTCAAACCAATGAGATGGCGGCAGCCCTGAGCATCGTCTTCAAAGTAGTATTGGGTGTCGATCAAGTGCCAGATAGGATGTTCCTTAAAAGAAAAAGCTTGCACTTTGCCCTGGCGCGGCCAATCGATGGCCACGAGGATTTGGCAGGATTGGTAAACTAAATTTTTAATCAGGGTGAGTTTGTCTAGCTTGGTCAGATCCTTGCGCTTATCGAGCCCTAAATATTTCTCAATTTGCTGGTCGTTTACGACAAAGGTGTTTTGCCAAGGACAATCAACAGTCATGGCATAGGCCGCAAAAATTAAGTGGACGCAGGTAGCGCGAATATCGAAGTTAGCGATCGCCGCCTTCGCCTGAGTCGCCGCCATCGGCAGGGGAGCATCAGCTTCAGGGTCTGCTGCTAAGCGAAACCGCATTTCCCCCAGGCCCCGACGGATAGAGCGATGATAGCAAAGGTAGCCATCCAAATCAGTCTGCCAAGGTAATGTCTGTTGCATGGCCAAAACGTTGCAAGCTTCCCAAATGACCATAGAAGACGCAAAGGGGGTAGTTTTGCCATTGAGGAAAATGTCAGGAATAGCTGCGGGTAGCAGGGTGCTCTTACAACGTCCCTTTTTGGGCTCCAAGGGGACTAATGCACCCGCTTCACAGATTTGGACGCAGCGGGGAATCTCCACATCCTGGCAGTTATCACAAAGCGTTGGATCAATCCAATAACCCCCTGATTCGGAGTCAGATTTAATCGCTCCATTTGGACATTGAGGCTGACAACTATTACAAACATCACAATCATCACTGATGGTATAAGTCATAAACGAAAAGGTTCTAGCTGATTATCTAGAGTGCTTGGTAGTATTCTGTTGTATGGATGATTACAACTCGCCTGCTCAAGCCCCTCTGCTAAATTTCTTGAGGGGAAAACCACCTAAAGCCAAGAGGTTTTACAGAGACAACTCACCACAAACAAAACCATTCGATGACTTGTCATTAAGCAGTACTTGCGAGATAAAAAACTCGAACTTACTAAGACTAGGTATAACAACTCAAAGATTTGGTTTTTATGTCGAATACTACAGTTTAATCATTTCTTTATCAATTACTTATTCACGCTTCAGTTAATTACTTAAATAGTCTTTTCTTGATAAAGTTATGCTTTTTTGACAAAAGAAACTGTTCCTGTAATTTTCTACAAACCGATCCAAAATATGACTAGAATGATCAGGGTTCTGAGAATTTTACGTTACTCTATTTGATCTGATCATCACGCCCAATCCCAGACAGACAAAGAATTAATCTGAATAGAATTGAAAGTATTCACGTTGGATAATTTGATTGCTTGCAGCTATTATGATGTATTCAAGGGATTTTTTAGCCTACTTTCAATCCGTGTTCTTGCCTCTACTTGCCTCTAATTGATCAACACATCAAGAGGGGTAGTCTCATGAAAAGATCTCAAGTATTTAGTGTCGAATAATACAGAATATTTGCTATGAATCTTTGGTAATGAAGGATAGGGTTTGTGCAATCATTAAGGCTAACTTATGCCTACAACCTCAATTCATTTTCCTTGTTGAGAAAAGTTTTATGGGGACTGACAAGCGTCGAAAAGTCTTAAATGATTGCGGATGAAGGACAGGAAATTGAGATGGTAAGGCTGCTGGATAGCTTCAATTACTTCCCAGTAAGGGGGATTTAACCATGGGAGCTTTGCACTAGACAGCAATCTGACTCAGGATATCCAGACCTATCCCTATCTAGTTATGAGATGGAGAGGAGCAGGCAATTTCTTTATATAGATCCACTCCTAGGAGAATTTTAATGATGTCGACTCTACTCACAACCGATGCCGAAGCTTTGGCACTGGAGTTTTTATTAGAAGATTTGGAAATACCGACAGCAGACCAGGATTTTTTCTCCGCCCTCTCTACCCGAAAGATTGGCAGCGATTGGTATGTTGTGGAGATTGGGGTTGCGGGTCTACCTGACAAATGGGTACTACAGGTCTTTGATACAGGCCAATGCGATCCTTGTTATACCTTTGTCTCGCCTATGCCTGCTGAAGAAGATGCTGATTTAGAAGAGTTTCCTGCTCGCATTGCTGATGTGATTAGTATAGAGCGCACAGGAGCGAGTCGCTAATCTGTTCCATACATTAAGGACTCACCATAAATGTCTAAGACCTCTAATTTTTTACCCCCTGCTGATTCGCCTCCTAAAGGGCTAACTGACTGTGATGTAAGGCTAAGGAGTCAGTTATCACGGTCTATCAGTCGGCTTTTTTTTGACGCTTGCGATAGCTCTACTCAGTCCCTGCTAAAGGAGTGCGATTGGGCCATCAGCACTCATGCAAGCCTGACGTTGAGTATTGATTGCTCTACTGAGGCCAAGAATTTACAGGTGTTAAATCACATCGTGGTACTGGTTAATCATCTGTACCAGTTCAGCCCCAGTATCAGAATTAGAGTGTATCCTCCAGTCGGTACGGGGGTGCCATTTGATATGCGGGCAAATGAGCGAGTAGTGTATTAGAGTCCTTGCTTGATAGATATTGTGTGGTAAATCATCCAATCTTAGAGACGGGTTGGCTGAGCGAGTTCTACATTATGTTCCTTGTTGAGGTAAGAAAAGCTGCGGGTTGGGGTTAGTCTCCCACTGAAAATTCTGGAATTTTCAGTTACCAAGAGAGTCAACAAACAAGTGTTGCCCCCTTAACGACCTATCCCAAACGATCAGCCACTGGGTCGTACAGAGCGATCATCAGCACCTTGCCATATAAGAAATGCTAATCAGGGCAGCAAAGAGAGGCATTCCATGTCTCAACATGAAGCGTATAGAGGGATGCAAAACATCAATTGTAAGTCCCTTAATATATTTTGAGGGTTTGAAGACTCTTGCAACACTAACGCAAAGCACTCTTCTATATTTACAGTCTATGGATTGTTGATGATGGGAGATCTAAGCCGCTATATTGATGATTGTTAATGACAATAAATTTAATTCTGGTGTGTTTCTAGGGAAATAGCATATCTGGTGGCCAGGAATAATCGGTGGGTAATTACCTTGCACTACATCGCCAGAGAATTGACACCTAACATATGTGCTGGTGGATTGCGGTTGTCCGACGGGAACAGATGGGCCAAATATGTGGCAGAGACTCTGCCTGAGCATACACTCAATCCTGAAGTAAAAGCATCGCTAATACTATAGGTTTGTGATTGACCACTATCAATTGGGTGGCATGTTGAAAGTCGTATTGGATTTAGAGTGACAACCCTTTCTGTCATGTATACAGAGTAGCGATGGCATTGACGATTCAACCCGGCAACAGCTTTCCGCTAGGAGCCATGGCCAGAGATGGTGGCGTCAACTTTTGTCTTTATGCTAAGGATGCCACTGCGGTTGAGCTGTTGTTATTCGATACGCCAGACGCACCCAAACCAGGCGCTACTCTCTGGTTAGACCCCGAGAAAAATCATACTTTTCACTACTGGCACGCCTTTATTGTCGGTCTCTCAGCAGGACAAGTATATGCCTATCGAGTCGATGGTCCCTATGACCCTAGCAATGGCCTGCGGTTTAACCCCAACAAGGTCTTGCTCGATCCCTATGCTCATGCTGTCGTGGGATGGCCCAACTATTCTCGCCAAGCAGCAAGCCACGCTTTAGACAACTGTGCCCAAGCACTGAGAGGAGTCGTTGTTGATCCGTTGCAGTATGACTGGGAAGGGGACTGTCATCCTAAAACACCCTATGCCGAAACGGTGATTTATGAATTACATGTAGGCGGGTTTACCCAACATCCCAATTCAGGGTTGCCTACCCATCAACGGGGTACTTATGCAGGGCTGATCGAAAAAATCCCCTACCTTAAATCGTTGGGAATTACGGCAGTGGAATTAATGCCAGTGCAACAGTTTGACGCCAGTGATGCGCCGCCTGGACGAACCAATTACTGGGGCTACAGCTCAGTGGCCTTTTTTGCACCGCACTGGGGCTACAGTTCTTGTAAGGATAAATTGGGACCAGTCAATGAGTTTCGGGATTTAGTTAAAGCCTTGCATCGGGCTGGCATTGAGGTGATTTTAGATGTGGTGTTTAATCATACGGCTGAAGGTAATCAAGAGGGGCCAACGTTATCGTTTCGGGGCATGAGTAATGAGTCCTACTACATCCTTGAAGACGACAGAGCTTACTATAAAAACTACAGCGGCTGCGGCAATACGGTCAAAACCAGTAGCATTAGCGTTTACCTGATTTTGGACTGTCTGCGCTACTGGGTCTCAGAGATGCACGTCGATGGTTTTCGGTTCGATCTAGCATCAGTGCTAGCTCGCAGCGAGACGGGTGAACCCCTCGAACGTCCGCCCCTTTTGTGGATGATTAACACTGATCCGGCTCTGGCAGGCATCAAAATTATTGCTGAAGCCTGGGATGCAGCGGGACTGTATCAGGTGGGACACTTCGCTGGGGAACGCTTTGCTGAGTGGAATGGTCCCTATCGAGATGAGGTGCGGCGCTTTGTCCGGGGCGATCGCGGCCTTAGTGGGTCGATTGCCCATCGCCTTATGGGTAGCCCTGATCATTATCCACACCTCAATCGAGGGCCGAACTACAGCATTCATTTTGTCACCTGCCACGATGGGTTTACCCTGCATGACTTAGTAAGCTACAACATCAAGCACAATGAGGTTAATGGTGAAGACAACCGCGATGGAGCGAATGACAATTGGAGTTGGAACTGTGGTGTAGAAGGTCCAACAGACAATGCCGCCATTCAAGCGCTGCGACTCACACAGGCCAAAAATATGTTTGTGCTTTGGGCGGTGTCTCAGGGAACACCGATGCTACTGATGGGAGATGAAGTGCTGCGATCGCAAGGTGGTAACAACAATGCCTACTGCCAAAACAACGCAATCAGTTGGTTCGATTGGGATAGACTCTCCTCTCAAAAAGACTTTTTTCGCTTTGTTCAGCAGTTGATTACCTTTATCCAAAACCTACAAATCTTTAGGCATGATGAACTACTCAAGGTCTCCGTCCCAGATAAAAATAACTTAGAACCCACCATCACCTGGCACGGTGTCAAGCTTGGCCAGCCTGACTGGAGTGAAGACTCGCACAGTCTGGCCTTTACCTTGAGCTATCGGCAGTATGGTGAGCGTCTACATATCATCCTCAATTCCTTTTGGGAGCCGCTCTCTTTTGAGCTGCCCCTACTGAGCGGGCAATACTGGCAACGCATTGTCGATACGGCTTCATCTGCCCCAGAAGATTTTTGCCCCCCTGCCCATGCTCCCAAAGTTGAGCAGCCCTTCTACCGAGTTGAGGCTCGCTCTTCAATCATATTGATGGCCGAAAGTTGGTAGCCCAAACCACAGATATCAACTAGCCAGCAATACTAGAGTTCTTAACAGTTACCTGGATTGACGTTTGGGACACAGATAGCCTTTTGTGAGAGCAGTTAAGTCTAAAGCCGTCTATCCATCAATACAGATGGACGATGAGATCAGACCAGGTCATTTGTTGATGCACTCAATCTTGTAGCTTCAAGGGTTGAGCTAACTAGGGCAAGCTTTTGAAAGATGAGGCTGCATTGTATTGCTGAGGCAAGCATCGCGGGGAGTAAGGTGTGGGTAAGGATTGGATGGTCACAGCAATAGGACAATGCCATATTTGTCCTACCCCCAGAGAATGGGATTTACTCGAAACCCCCTACTATTTCTATCGTTTCTTGACAGAGGTGGAAGATAGTCTTAAGCAAGCTCCCCCTGGGCAGCAATGTGACGGCCTGCCCATCCTCCGCCAACTCGTGCGTAAGCTTGTGCTTAACTCCTATTGGCTGCGAACTCAACGCCCTGTAATCTCCCAGTCAATGACAGCAGCCATCCTCAATCTCTACGATGAGATGGGCTATCCTTTGACGGTTCAGATCGAGACTCTTGTGCCGGGCGTCCTGTCACCTATTCATAATCATGGTACCTGGGGCATCGTAGCTGTGCTACAGGGGCAAGCACAAAATACGTTATGGCGACGGGCTCCTGAGCCAGACTTCCCTGACAAAATTGTTTGTGTTACCGAGAAGATAGTGGAGTACGGAGATATTATTAGCTTTGTCCCAGAGGCTATTCACTGCGTGCAGGCTATCGGAGAGGAGCCGTTGGTAACCTTTAATCTCTATGGAGAGACTCAAGGCCAACAACGATTTGAATTTGATCCGATTTCCCATCAAGCCAAACACTACTAAACTTAAGGGGAACTTTCGAGGAATCGCTAGGCAAGACCTTTCTATCCCTAAAACATACCTTTTTCGATCGCACTTGTTCTCATGTCTTTGGATGACAATCACTCGCGCTGAAGCTTGTTTTTCACGTCATCCTTTCGGTTCGGATTCAAACAATTGGGCAACTCACTGAACCCTGAAATATGGGTTGCAGCCAGCTATCGTATCAGGGGTATGCTGATCCCAAACTCAGGTTAATCGATTTGGCTCAATAGCTGTTTCAGGGAGGTTGCTTGATTCAAGTTGAGGAGGGTAATGTCAGGTAAAAATTACCCTCACTTAGGAGAATGATGCTGACGCT
>JANQPU010000387.1 GCA_028285315.1 Acaryochloris sp. IP29b_bin.176 | reverse complement strand
TTGGCGGAAATCAAGTGAATAGGCTTTCATCGCTAGAGCTAAAATTTGGAGGTTATATTACCCTGGAATCGTACTTCATACAATCAGGAATTGCTATATGCTCGAACTATCGCTTCATCCAAACCCACCACAGAAACATAGTAGCCTCGCGCCCAAAAGCTCTCTCCTGAATAATTTCGTCACTGAAACTCTGATTCGTCGATTCGTTGGAGAAGAATATAAACTTCTTTGCCCGGATGTAAAACGATGGCTTGCTGTCTTTGGAACCAAAGATCTTGAACAATAAAGTATCTGCCACGTCGTCCTAGAATCTGATAAACCTTATACCTTTCCGATTCAACAATGACAATCTGCTCACCAACTTGAATCATTTGATAATTTTCTTGGGGGACAGCACCCATCGGTAAATTCATTACCCAGATGTGCCAACACCTCCAGCTTTCTCGAACTCCAGAAGGCACGGTTATATAGTCTTCATGCTCCCCTGTATCCTTGGCTAGTCGCTTTATAAATTCGTTGAACTCAGGAAGCGCATGCAACTCTAAAGGCATGAAGTGTTTATCTGTGGGGATGCGGAACACATACCAATCCCCTGACTTCCGGTGGTCCTTGATCTCTTGCCAATAGAGGTCTGTGAATACAGGAGCATCGCTTCCAGGATTCCGGTATTCAGCGCAGAATTGTTCCGCAAGTTCTTGGATAATGAAGCTGTTCTTCATTATCCCTCATGAGAGAGTGTTGAGCAACTTCCCTGGCGTCCATGTCCATGAGTCTTATTAGTTGAGCCTCATGCATTGCGGCTATCTGACTATAGTTGATTAGCTCATGAACACCCGGCTCTAAAAATGGAGCCTCATACTGTTCATTGAACGATGGAGTATAGCAAGGATCGTTGTTTTCAAACTGGGGCTCAATCTCTTCCTGGCTTAATCGACAATTGATTCGGTGTTGATGAAGCACCATCTCCCATGCCGTTAAATGACCAGATGGAATGGCTGAATCATAAGCCGATGAATACATAGCATTGTGTTGATTTTGCATATGCTCTATCACTGCCTCAATATCCCCTTGGGTCAGGGTTCCCTCAGCTTCAGTGGGTTCATCAATGTAGTGTAGCGCTGGATAATGACCAATCACTTGACCGTTATCGATCACGTTGAAGTTGATACCCATCCGGTTTGCTTCAATGATCTGATGAACCAACTCATTTATGTAATGGTGGATGCGATTTTATGCATCCACCATGGCTTGGCGTAACTCCTCATCCGTTGGCATCCGTCTGGTGGGCCATGGCTATCACATGGGCAAAGGTGTGGTGAAGCTGCTGCAGTTGTTCGGTGGAAGTAGGTGCTGACAGAGTCGAAGAAGCAGTAGACATAGAGACTTGAAGGGACTGATAAAAGGTTGACAATGATAATGATAATCATTATCATTTCTTTTGGCCTAGTTTGCTTTTGGATTGAAGCCAACTGGATCTCGAAGTGCCCCTTATCCCTTTCCGCGTTATGGAGTTTCTATGACCGCACCTTCCATGCCGACCTTTGTCCCTGAAACGATTACCACTGAAGTTCAGCCCATCGTCTCGGAAGCCGAAATGCAGGCCGCCGTCCGCATCTTGTTGCTGGGCATGGGTGAAGACCCCGATCGAGAAGGCCTGCGAGATACCCCTAAGCGAATGGTTAAAGCCTTAAAATTTCTGACTTCGGGTTATCAGCAGTCCCTGGATGAATTGCTGAATGGGGCCATCTTCCCTGAAGATCTAGATGAAATGGTCCTAGTGCGCGATATTGATCTCTTTAGTTCCTGCGAACATCACATTTGGCCCATTATTGGCAAAGCCCATGTGGCCTATATCCCCAACGGCAAAGTGATTGGCCTGTCGAAAATCGCCCGCATCTGTGAGATGTATGCTCGGCGGCTGCAGGTGCAAGAACGGTTAACCGCCCAAATTGCGGATGCCTTACAGGGTCTCCTGAAGCCCCAAGGCGTAGCTGTAGTGGTAGAGGCAAGCCATATGTGTATGGTGATGCGAGGGGTACAAAAACCCGGATCTTGGACCTCGACCAGTGCGATGCGAGGCGTCTTTTCCAGTGATGCCCGCACCCGCCAAGAGTTTTTTAACCTGGTCTCCCATTCACCTGCCGTTCGCTAGTTACGGCTGAGGCCAGTCAGCACCATGCTCCCCATCCCTGGATTATTTGAATATCGCCTGCCCGTCACCCTAATAACGGGATTCTTGGGGAGTGGTAAGACCACTCTACTGAACCATCTCTCAATCTTTCGGGTTTTGTAGAGTGAACTGCTCAAATCCTTTTCACAAATTTGTTCTGTAGTATATAGAGTCCATAATGCCCTCACTCGATTCCTTCGTTCCCCTTACAAAGATTTGTAGGGCGATTGCTCCGGTCGCCGCTCTATTCACAGTATTTGGGACGGTATTGGGTCAAACGGCCCCCAGTCACGCTGTCACGCCGAGATCACTCCTGACACCGTCGTTAAGTGAATCAATACCAATCACCATCTCTGTTGCAGAAGCCGTAAACCAAGTACGTGGAGTTGAGCCCAAATTCTGTTCCCATATGCTAGCGTTTGCTATTGACGAGATCCTTGAAGATCCCCATTTTGAAACAGCCCAGTGGGGTATTGTTGTTGAACCCATTACTGAGCCAACGGTTCTCTACCAGCACAATCGAGATCGCGCCCTGATTCCGGCGTCGAATACCAAGCTGTTGACAACAGCAGCTGCCATCAATCTCGTCAGCAATCGGGCTCCTGAAATGCCACTTCCCTTGCACCAGCAGCTGGTTGAAGTCAATCGCTACAGCAACAACAGCGAGGCAGATGCTCTCCTACGCCAGATTGGCGGACAACGCAGGGTAAACCAGGAACTTATGCGCTTGGGCCTCCGCCCTGAGAGCTATATCCAGGTAGATGGTTCAGGGCTATCCCGTAGTAATCGCATTCCACCCTCAACGCTGATTACGCTGTTAAAAGCAATGGAGCGCCATCGTGAAGGAGTGGTGTTTTACAATTCGCTGCCGATCGCTGGAGTCAACGGCACCTTGCGAAATCGTTTTCAGAACACCCGACTGCACGGAAAACTTCAGGGTAAAACCGGCACCTTAAGGGGGGTGCGGGCACTATCGGGATATCTAGACAATGCAGATTACGGCACGATTGCTTTCAGCATTCTGGTCAATCAGCCTGGGCAATCAGGACAGGTTTTGACCCAAGCTATTGACCAAATTGCGTTGCTGACGGCTCAAGTCAATCGATGTAACTCAGATGAAAGTGTCAGTTTTGAGCAATACCTTCGCCAAATTACTAAAGACTGGAGTCTGGCAAAACTGTTTGATTGGCCATCAAAGACCACACCGTAGTAAATTCAGGCCATTAATCATAGTATTTACCCAAAGGTGTAGTCATTCTAAGGTGTATCTAATCCACCCCGCTTTTCTACTGCCCTTTATGGTGGGCATGACAGACGAGGTAGAGAAAGATCTGTATCTTAGACGCTTTGGTGTTCCTTTGAAGCACGTGCCAATGTCTTCGATAACGATCCAAGCTTCTGGTATCGCCTCCATCAAGGGTTTGGCCGTCTCTCCATAGTGGGAACCACTGTCAAAGATTCAGAAGCAACTCCAGCCAACCTAACTGCAGATGAAAAGCATAGCTGGCTGTTAGGTGATTGCATCTAAGGACTATGCAGTACTTTCACGGTTCTAAGGATGCTGCTCGATTGTACTTGAGGTCTATGGCGTTGATCTGGAATTTCCATCCATATGGAAAGAGAACAGTGTCAAAAGATCCAGAGCGGTGTTCTCCCTTCAAAGATCTCAACAGGTTTCAGTGCCACGACAACTGGTTACAGAATCTTCTGGTTGCAGGTTCAATGAATGCTTACAGGCAGTAACTTTCATTCCTCTCTACAAAATCCGAAAGAACCAGTGACGTTTAAGGAATTTTTACTCAAAGTCTCTAGCTTTATCTGGGTTTACTCCCCTGAAAAAGCCTGGATTAACTAGCGACTTGCGTTAGAATGATAATCATTTTCATTCTTCCAGGCTAACTAGCTTTGGGATCAAAAATAAATAGGTTTCAGTGGAAGCCGGAGTCCTACAAACATCATTACGCCTATGCTAAGTACTGAAACGACGAAACCTCAGTTAAATACTTCATTTCTCCAACGGCTCCAAAATCCGGCTCGTCCAGTGGTAATCTTTGACGGTGCGATGGGAACAAACCTGCAATCCCAAAACTTAACCGCCGAGGATTTTGGTGGTGCGGAATATGAAGGTTGTAATGAATACTTGGTCATCACCAAGCCAGAAGCAGTGGCGAAAGTACATCGTGATTTTCTGGCAGCGGGGGCAGATGTTGTCGAGACTGATAGCTTTGGAGCTAGCCCATTAGTTCTAGCCGAGTACGATCTGGCAGATCGCGCCTACGAGCTAAGTCGAAAGGCGGCAGAATTGGCGCGTAGTTGTGCGGATGAGTTTACGACTCCTGAGAAACCAAGATTTGTCGCGGGTTCCATCGGTCCAGGCACCAAACTACCGACCCTTGGTCATATTACCTATGACGAACTGAAAGCAAGCTTCATGGTGCAAGCAGAAGGTCTCTATGACGGAGGAGCCGATCTGTTCATCGTG